>WTHB01000150.1 GCA_011523305.1 Planctomycetaceae bacterium
GGGCCGGGGTAGCCTTCTGAAGCCATGACGACGGTCACACTGGCGCCATCCTTCCAACGCGGTGGGTCGAGCTCAGCGAGGCGGCAGTCGACGGCGGCGTCGATCAGGTCAATCAGGCTCGACTCGAGTCGCACAAGCAGTGCCTGGCATTCCGGGTCCCCGAACCGCACGTTGAATTCCAGAACCTTTGGCCCCTGAGAGGTGAGCATCAGGCCGGCGTAGAGCACACCATGGAACGGCGTGCGTCTCCTTCGCATGCCGTGGACAGTTGGTACCAGGATCCGTTCTTGAATCTCTGTCAGCAATGCATCGTCGACGAAGGGCGCAGGGCAGAAGGCCCCCATGCCGCCGGTGTTCGGGCCCGTGTCGCCGTCATGCGCAGCCTTGTGATCTTGCAGCGGCGGCAGCGTAACGATCGTGCGTCCATCAGTGATGGCGATCACGCTCACTTCAACGCCATCGAGCCGTTCTTCAATCACGATGCCCTTGGCTGCCGTATGGAACTGAGGATCGCAACGCAACTGCTCGACGGCGGCCAGCGCCTCGTCGCGTCCATCACACACAAAGACGCCCTTGCCAGCTGCCAGGCCGTCAGCCTTGATGACGACCGGCTCATCTTCGCGGGCTTCCAGGAACTGCCGAGCCTGCTCGAACGATTGAAACTGTCGATAGGTCGCGGTCGGGATGTCGTTGGTGTGGAGGATGTCCTTGCAGAAGATTTTGCTGCCTTCCAGGTGTGCCGCCTGGGCGGTGGGACCAAAGACGCGGATCCCGGCCGCAGTGAGGATATCGACCAGACCTCCCACCAGCGGCGCTTCCGGGCCGACGACCACGAGGTCAATCGCGTGTTCAGCAACGGCCTTGAGAATTGCGTCGGTGTCAGTTGCCGCAATCGGCAGGTTGGTGGCGTGGCGGGCTGTGCCGGCATTGCCTGGGGCGACGAAGACATCCCCCCCATCACGGGAGAGTTTCCAGGCGAGGGCATCCTCGCGACCGCCACTCCCGATCACCAATATTCGTTTCGAACTGTGCATGGTGCTTCCTGCAGACATTGCTGGTTCGCATCGGCACGGGCCACCCCGCGTCGCCACCAGCAGAAAAAAACCGTTCTCCCCGGCCTGGGCCCAGGGGGCGTCGGAATGGATGCATTGTGCGGTCTGGATCGATTTTCGAAACCCCACCCTGGGTCCATCCGGCTGTCGGCTGCTGCGGAAACCCCGGCTGACTCGCCCAAGTCGACGTTGACACCCCCGGAGCCGTCGATAGAGTAGTAATTGAGTTCGTGAAAAATATCACGAAGTCGTCAGGTGCCCGAAAAACGTTGACATCTGTCCATCGGTAGCAGGGCTCTGAGTGCCTGTGTTCTGCAGTTGGTGCTGCATTTCGCTCGGTTCCGGAGCTGAATTGGTTCGTGGTGGTGATGGTCAGTGTGGTGGTTGTCAGGATGACGGCTTCGAACCACTGGTGCGTGGAGTCGCACTGCGATCGCGTGAGGATGCTTCATGACTGACAAAAAGAAGATGTCAGTGGCCGAAATTCTCGCCGCTGCCCGGGCTGAAGGCCGAGCCGCTGGCACAGGCGATACGTCGAGTGCAGAGGACAAGCCTGACGCTGCTCCGGCCGCAGAGGCTGCTGCCCCTGCGGCTTCGAAGCCTGCTGCCCCGAAGGCTGGGGCGGGTGGGCGACCGAGCGTGCAAGATATTCTGGCGATGGCACGTTCGGGTGCCGAGAAGCCGGCGGCAGAGGCCCCCAAGCCCGCTGCGGCGAAGCCCGCTGCCAAGCCCGCGGCGAAAAAACCTGCCGCCGCGAAGGCTGCCCCTGCAGGGCAGGGTGCGAAGAAAAATGTGCAGCGGGATACAGCCAGCATTTTGGCGGCTGCGCGAGCGGGAGCGAAGCCGGGGCCTGTCAGCAAGGCCGAAGCCCCAGCCGCGGTTCGTCCGGCGGCGAAGCCCGCTGGAAAGCCAGCGGCAAAGCCGGTTCGCCCTGTTCCTCCTCGACCAACCCGGCCCCAAGCCACGGTGGCTGCCAAGAAGCCGGCGACCGAAGAGCGGCGGAGTTTCCTCTCGTATGCTCTCGGCTCGTTCATGGCCGTTGGGTTCACAGCACTGTCGGTAACCGGCGGGCTGTTCTCGCTGGGTTTGGCTCGATTTCTGTTTCCGAATGTGTTGGCGGAGCCCCCGAGTCGGTTCAAGGTTGGCAGCAAGGAAGGATTTCCATCCGGAAAGGTTGAGACCAAGTTTGTCGCCCAGTACGGAGTCTGGGTAGTCAATGGTGAGTTTGAAGGCGTTCAGCAGATCTACGCCCTCAAGACGGTCTGTACCCACCTAGGCTGCACACCGAACTGGCTGGAAGCCGAACAGAAGTTCAAATGTCCTTGCCACGGAAGTGGTTTTTACAAGGACGGCATCAACTTTGAGGGGCCAGCGCCCCGTCCCCTTGAACGGTATGCCATTCGTGTTGCCGATGACGGCCAACTCGAGGTCGACAAGAGTAAGTCGTTCCAGGAAGAACTCGGACAATGGAACAACCCTGAGTCGTTTGTGACTGCGTAACTCCCGCCCCCCTCCCCCGTATCCAGCCCGCGATTGACCGCGTGGCGTCCCTCATACCAGTCGGACTGATATCGATGGCCATCGGCGAAACGATTCGTAACTCTCAGATTTGGAAAAGCATTTTTCGGCATCCGATGCCGCTCGATCGGCGAAATCGAATCGTCGTTATGCTGACGAACTTTTTCCTGCACCTGCATCCTGTCTCAATCAAGAAGCAGGGCATTGCCCTGTCGTTCACTTGGTGCATGGGTGGTGTCACCTTCTTCCTCTTTCTGGTCGAGACGGTGACGGGTGTGCTACTGATGTTCTACTATCGTCCGACGCTTGAGTGGGCGTACAACGATATTCTGGCGCTGCGTGACGTCACGAGTCTGGGCATCCTTCGGGAGTTGCACCGCTGGGGTGCCCATGCCATGGTGATCACTACGTGGCTCCACATGTATCGGGTGTTTTTGACCGGCAGCTACAAGCCCCCCCGTGAGTTCAACTGGGTGATCGGGGTGATCCTGCTGCTGCTGACGCTGTTGCTCTCGTTCACCGGATATCTGTTGCCATGGGATCAGTTGGCAATCTGGGCGATCACGGTCGGTTCGAATATGGCCAGGGCGACGCCGATCCTTGGATATGAGGGGCCTGGGCAGCAGCTGCTCACCATCGGTGGGATCGACATGATCACCGATGGCTCCGA
>WTHB01000005.1 GCA_011523305.1 Planctomycetaceae bacterium
GCCAACGAAGGATAGGACGGCCAACGGCACTTTCGCAAGCGTCGAGAGCGTCAATAGAAGCCAAGGCGTATTCCTCTACAGGAACTTAGCCAGTGGGTCGTCCTCAGGGTCTTCCTGAGACGGCTATGCTAAACGGGTAGCCCGATTTTGCAGACACGAATGGTGTGGGCAGGACTCTGCACGGTTACCACATCCGCCACCTACTTGCCCGCCTCCGAAGGCTTGGCTCCAGACGGACTCAGGGAAAGGCGGAAGCCCAGGTAGTGCTGGCCATGAGGGGACCAACTCCGCCACTTCCGTACGCCGACCAGCACTCCGTCACGACGGCTGCCCCCCCGCCGGATGACCCGTTCTGAGCCTGTTGACGGTCCCCGCGGATCCGTCGCCGCACCACCTGGATAATCACCGTACCAGTCGCTGCACCATTCCTCGACATTCCCATACATGTCATACAGGCCCCAAGCATTTGGCCTTTTCTGACCAACCGGATGGGTCTGTTCGTTACCGTCACGAGAAACAGACCAGCCGAGTTCCAAATTCATACCACTACCATCATGTGAATCCAGTGTCGTCGACCCCGCCCGGCACGCATACTCCCACTCGGCCTCCGTTGGAAGCCGGTACACCCGACCGGCGGCACGTTCATCGGGCTCCGCAGAAAGCTTCTTACAGAAAGCGACCGTATCCTCCCAATTCACGCCGTCAACCGGCTGGTCCGCGTCGGTCCAATAACTTCGGGTCGGTAACGAACCCATCACCGCCTGCCACTGAGCGTTCGTCACCTCCGTCACACCCAGATAAAACGGCTGCGTCAGTGTTACCTCATGAGCATCGTAAACGTCGCCCAACGTGAACGTGCCAGCCGGGATCAGCTTCATCTTGATCCCTATGGAGTTCGGGGTCTCGGGCAGTTCATCGGCTTCAGTGCGACTGTGCCCACCGAATGGCTATTTCATGGGCCTGTTGTCAAAGAGATGGGGGGCAGGGGTTCACGGGACGCCTGAACTTCGGAGCCCGCCGAATTCGGACGCCCATGACGACGGACCTGCCCCCCCTTAACCGAGACCGCTTACCAGAGCCGCGATAGCAGCTGAAAGATCAGCCGCGGCGGCCCCAACAAGAGCCAGATAACGGAGAGCACCACGCCAAACCAGACGCTAACGAGAAGAATCCCCCGCCAGAATCGGCGGCGACGGCGTCGTGTTGCTTGCCCGTTCGCCGTCATCGTGGCCTTCTCCCCGGGGCTTGCACGCTACGATTTTGCGGCTGGCCAGTTCAGCCAGGTGATCGCAAGTTGCAGCACCGTCGCAATCGAAACCCAGATCAGATACGGCACCTGCGCGAGCGCCACCAACCGCGAAAACGGCCAGACGGCAATCATCAGCCAGAGAATTGTGCCCCACACGACAAGGATATCGAGCGTTGCCAGCGGAAGATTCCGCAGCCCAAATTGAATCGGCGTAAAGCTCAGATTCGCAATCAGGTTTACGGCAAAGGGCAGAGCCACCCGCCAGGGCAGACGGCCCCGCGCAACCTGGACAAACACAAAGCCGAAGGTGAGCAGAATAATCGGGTAGAGTACCTGCCAGATCAGTCCAATGGTGGCTGGTGGTGGCGTCCAGGACGGCTTTGCCAGCGACTGATACCACTCCATCCAGGACATACCACTCTCCTCAAAACGATGCCTATGCTCCAGGCAATCAGGGCATACCTGCCTTGCAGCCAGCCATGCTAGACTTTCCTGAAACGGCGTCCCACTCTAACCCACCGAGGTCACCATGACACTTGCACTCATCCTTGCCAGAAGCTCACTGCCCAGCTTTCAGACAATGTGCGTGATTGCCGGAATCATTGCCGTCATCGGCGGCGTATTCTATTCCCGCATGTCGATGAGCTGACAGTACCGCTCCTGCCCGGTGCACGCCGGCATTTTTACGCTGACTGTCCCAGGGCACCGCTGATGCGGTCGAGCAGTGTCGCGATAATTTTCCGGTCACTGTCGGGTCGGCGGGGACTGGCTGGATGGGGCTCATCACTTGCCAGAAGCCCCCGCAGATGCAGCGTCTGCGCCATCGAATGCTTGTAGGCAGGCACCGGTGGCCGAAACGCAAAGTCTCCGAGTGCCTGCAACGCATCGTCGAGTTCATCAAAGCGGCTGTCACCCTCTGCCCACCAGCGATCCCGCTGGGCAAAAGCCTCAGGCCAGGCCGTTGAGAGGCCCAGCAGCCAGTCGCTGCCGTACCGAACCATATCGATGGCCAGATCATTCCCTGTGAACACATGAAACGCCGGCCGGACCCGATCACGAATCGCCAGCCGCTCCCACTCCAGCCGGCGGGACAGCGACGAATGCTTCGCCCCAATACAGTTCGGAATCTGCAGCAGTTCGGCATAGGCCTCCAGGCTCAGCACACGGCCACTCGGTAGAAAGGCGGTCGAAAGTTCAAACCCCAGAAACTGCGGCAGGTGGTCTGCAAGTTCACGATACCGCCTGAGGAAATCTCCGTCGTCACCGGTGGTAAGCCCAAACGAAGGAAAAATCACCGGCAGGGCATCGACCGCCAGCAGCATCTCACACTGCCGGACATAGGCGGCACGGTCAAACTCCGCCCCGGGCGAGTCACAGACACACGCTCCCGCTACGAGGTCACCACTCCCGACGACTTCGCGAGCGCATTCCAAGACCCGGTTCCGCACCGTATCGTCGATGGCTTGGACATAGCCGGTGTCCATGTTGACCGCCGGAGTAATCCCGGCAGCTGCGGTCCGGGCGACGTGCTGGCAAAACCCATCCCAATCAATGCGGCCGTCGCCCGTAAATGGCAGCAAAATCGCCGACATGCCGCGGATGGGGCGACATGGCTTCAGGAGCGAAGCAGGTTGCACAGACATCAGACGCAGCACTCGCTCAGGGCAGGGGATTCGATGGACAGAGGAACCACTCCGCTTTATAACCAAATGGTTATGTCAGCTGCAAACCCCACCTTTCCCCGCATCGCTCGCTTCCGCTCGCCCGCGGCTTTCCGGGAGTATCTGCACCAACTCGGCGTCGGCCTCCCCGTGGACGAGACAGCCCTTTCCGCAGACGCAGGCTCACCGCTGGCTGAATCTCTCACCGTTGGCCCGCACACGCTTGGAAACCGCTGGTGCATTCACCCCATGGAGGGCTGGGACGCCACACCTGCCGGCACGCCGAGCGAGACGCTGCTTCGCCGCTGGCGCCGCTTTGGGGAAAGTGGTGCCAAGCTGATCTGGGGCGGCGAGGCCGTGGCGGTTCAAGCCGAAGGCCGAGCGAACCCCAATCAATTGCTCGCCCCCGCGTGTGGGCAGGCTGGCTTCACCCGCCTTCTCAGCAGCGTGCAGACCGCCCACCAGGAGCGGTTCGGCACCACCGACGACCTGATGGTTGCCCTGCAACTCACTCATTCCGGCCGGTTCTCCCGGCCGACTGCTGCTGGCCGCTCACCCCGAATCGCCTACCACCATCCGTTGCTTGACGCCCGGCACGATGTTCCCCCTGATGACGCTGCCTGTGTCCTCAGTGATGCAGAGGTTGAACAACTCATGGATGCCTACGTGGAGGCAGCCCGAGCCGCTGCTGCTGTCGGCTTTCACATGGTCGACATCAAGGCCTGCCATGGCTACCTGCTGCACGAGTTTCTGTCCGCCCGCCGCCGCCCTGGGCGATTTGGTGGTGATTTCAGCGGACGAACCCGTCTGCTTTGCGAAATCATCGAACGGGTCCGCGAGGCCTGCCCCACTCTCACCATCGGCGTGCGGCTCTCTTTGTTCGACACGGTACCCTGGCACAAGGTCGATGGCCGGGGCGAGCCGATCTCCTATCACGACAGCCTTCCGTATGACTGTGGCTTCGGGGTCGACGAAAGCGATCCCCGGCAGATCGACCTTACCGAGCCGCTTCAGTTGCTGCGAATCCTCCGTGATGGGGGCGTGGCAGCGGTCAACCTTTCGGCCGGCAGTCCGTACACGGTTCCCCACATTCAGCGACCAGCAGCCTTTCCACCTTCGGACGGCTACCCGCCACCCGAAGATCCCCTGATCGGCGTCTGGCGGCAGATAGATGCTGCCCGACAAGCAAAACAGGCCGTTCCCGACATGGTGATGGTTGGCTCCGGCTACACCTACTTACAGGAGTATCTGCCACATGTTGCCCAGGCAGTCGTCCGGTTAGGCTGGATCGATGCCGTCGGCCTCGGCCGCATGGTCCTCTCCTATCCGCAACTCCCTGCCGATGTGCTGGCGGGCCAGCCGACAACCCGCAGCCTCATCTGCCGTACCTTCAGCGACTGCACGACCGCCCCCCGACACGGCCTGCGCAGCGGCTGTTATCCGCTCGATGCGTATTACAAGTCACTCGAGCCCGAAGCGTCAGCCCTCAAGAGCATCAAGCAACCATGACCACGTGCCGAACCCGCGACCCCGTCCGCACGAAGGGCAACCTGCTCGCCGCCGGCATCCACCTGTTTGCCAGCCGGGGCTTCCACGGCGTCGCCGTCGATGAAATCGTGGCTCAAGCAGGCTGCAACAAGCGGATGCTCTACCACTATTTTGGCGACAAAGAGGGGCTCTATGTTGAGGTGCTACAAACGGTGTACGCCCGGATGGAACAGGTCGAGATGGCACCACTCCCTGCCGCCGCCACCACCGCAGCAAAGATCTGCGAAATCATGGAGCGGCATTTCACGTTTCTGGTTTCGAACCAAGAGTTCGTCAATCTCGTGATGTGGGAAAACCTGAATGAGGGCCGCCTGCTCACCCGGCATCCCCACCTGCTGAGTAAAATGCCCCTCATTGAAAAACTCCACAGCATCCTTGAGCAGGCCAGGCAGCAGGGGGAAATTCACCACGTTGGCGACACCAGGAATCTCGTCATCTTGATGATTGGCCTCTGCTTCATACACGTCTCGAACCGCCACACGCTTCACCAGACAATCGGCCTTGACCTCTCCTGCCCCACGGTGCAAACAGAGGCTCTCCGAATGGCTCAAGCGATGTTTCTCAGCGGGCTCGGACTTGTTCATCCAAACAGCCCGCCCGATTCTCTGGACGCCGCCTCGGTCTAACCCAGCCCTTCGGATGGCCCAAGCTCGCACCCTGTGGGCCCCTTCATTCTCTCCCCGTGAGTCGTCATGCCTGCACCATCTGAATCATCACGCCTTGAAGGGGTTTTTCATGCCCTGCGGCTGCGGTGCCCGCGGTGTGGCGGCGACCGGCTCTACCGGAGCCTTACCCAAATGGCCCCGAACTGCGGCTGCTGCGGTCTCGATTACCGCCGGGAGGCGGGCTTCTATCTCGGTTCGATCTACATCAATTATGGGCTCACGGTGATTGTCACCGGGCTGCTCTACGCCACGGTGACGCTGCTGGGCTGGTCGCACCGGCTCGCCCTCATCATCTCGCTCGTTGTGGCAGCCTTACTTCCGGTTCTTCTCTTTCGGTATGCCCGTGCTCTTCTGCTGGCACTCGATAGTTCCGTCAACCGGCACCAGGCTCCTGACGCCACGCCCGCTGGCTCGTCAGGCAGCAGCCTCACCCCGGAGCATCTTCAACAGCTCCGAGATGACGACGGCCGGGCTGGCATGATGATGGGTGGTGCCCTCGTCGCAGTCTTCCTGTTTGGCCTGCTCATGGCAGGGGCCACCCTGTTGTTCCTGGGTTCCTTCGAGGGGCTCTCGGCAGGGTATGACCCTGTTGACCTCAAGTGACGATCCGCCTACCCACCACACAGGAATAGGCGGCAGCGGCCCCGGCCAATAAACTGCGAATTCAACTCCCGGCAGGTTCTCGGCCGGTGTCACCTGGCGAGATGCCCTATGCTCCTGGCGACCAGCACCCACGCAATCACGCTTCCGGGGAGCCTGCGACTGCTGCTGGCTGTAGCCCTTGGCGGCTATGTGGTGTTTTTGCTGGTGATCAGTCTCGTCGCCAGTCGCCGGGTGGAAAACGAAGCCGACTATCTGGTTGCGGGCAGACGGCTCCCTCTCTCACTTGCCTGGGGCACGCTGATCGCCACCTGGTTCGGTGCGGCAACCATGTTTGCCGCGGCCGGGGCGGCCCGCGAGCAGGGCCTGCTCGGCGTCATTCTCGACCCCTTTGCCTGCGCTGGCACGCTGGTCCTGGCAGGGTTGTTTTTTGCCCGACGACTCTGGCAGATGAACCTGTTCACCATGGCCGACTTCTACCGCCAACGGTATGGCCCAGCTGCAGAATTGACCGGCGGGCTGATCCAGGTGCCCAGCTACTTTGCCTGGATCGCCCTGCAATACTCGGCACTTGCCGGCATTTTGGAGCTCTATTTTGGCATCCCCCTGACCGCTGGCATCTTCCTCGTCGCCGGCATCACCCTGGTGTACACGATGATTGGGGGGATGTGGTCGGTGACCCTGACCGATAGTTTGCAGATCCTGATCGCCATCGCCGGGCTCTGCGTCCTGACAGCTGCCACGCTTGGCGACCCGGCACTCGGCGACGGCAACCCGCTCCGGGGGCTGACGGTACTCTATGACAAACTCGTCACAGACCATCCGGACCACCTCCGGCTCTGGCCCTCCTGGTCTGCCGCAGGATCATCTGCAGCCTACCTGTCTGCGGTCCTCGGTGTGTTGGCGGCCTGGGCGACGGGTCTGTTCGGTAACATTCCTGGGCAGGATCTGCAGCAACGGGTCTTCGCCGCGAAGGACGCCCGCACGGCCAGTCGGGCCTGCCTGTTGGCGGGCCTGCTCTATCTCGTCTTTGGGTCGCTGCCGCTGCTGCTCGGGTTTGCATCGCTGGTGACCCACCCCAACGGAACCATCGACCCCGTCGCCTTTTTGGCAAATGAATATCTTTCCCCCGGCATGCTCATCATCTTTGTGATTGCAGTTGTCTCGATGATTGTTTCCACGGCAACCAGTGCCGTGCTCGCCCCGGCGACCATCTTGGGCCACAACCTCTTGCCCCGACTCAACCTGTTTCGGGAAGGACAGGACCTGCTTCGGGACCGCCTGAGCGTCGTCCTCGTCTCCGGCGGCGGCATTGCCCTTGCGCTGCTTGGCGAGTCTCTGATGGGGCTGCTCGACATCGCGCTCTCCATTCAGTTATCAGCCCTGTTCCTACCGGTCGTCTTCGGCCTGTACGGCCGCCCCAGGAACCAGGCCTGCTGCGTGCTTGCCATGCTGGGGGGATTCACCGCCTGGACCCTGGCCTACGCAAATGAAGTGCTGCTGCCAGGCAACCCTTCCTTCCTTGAGCAAGCCCGCCTCATTCCTTCAGATTTTTACGGCGTGGCTGCCAGCCTGGCCGGCTACCTCCTAGGATGGTGGTGGTTTCCCCAAGCCACCTCAGAGCGTTTGGCATGACTCGTTCCCCAGCACTCCTTGAAGCCCCCTCCTGTGGCACCTGCCGCTTCTGGCGGAAACGGCATTCCCAAACCGATGCCGATGACTGGGGCGAATGCCGGCGGATGCCCCCAACGCTGCCCGAGATCGGTGATGAAAAACTGGTCATCGCTGGCATCTGGCCCTGCACCACCTCAGCCGACTGGTGCGGAGAATGGGAGTCATCTGCAACAATCGTTTCACCGGACCACGAGCCCTGAACCTCAACCGCATTTGCGCTTGTCCACTGCGTGCCTCTTCCCTTGTTTTCTGAAAGGATGTCCTGATGACTCGACCCGCCTGTGCATTGCTTCTGCCTCTGATGCTGGTCGGCTTCCTCTGTGGTTGTGGACAGCAGTCCGGACCCCGGGTGACCACACAAGAGGCGTCCGCTGCCAAGGAGAAGGTGATTGAGATGAACGAGGCCCATCAGCAGCGGCTTGAGAAACTCATTTTGCCAGGGCAGGACGAATAGACCGAGGCCGTGCTTCTCAGCCACCCACCACCTGCCGTACCTGCCGGGCGATGACCGCCTGTTCGTCTGTTTCAATCACCCAGACAGCCGTCGGACCCTCAGCGTCAATCCTGCCACAGGGGCCGCAGGACTCGTTGGCGGCTTCATCAAGCCGGATCCCCAGCCACCCGAGGGCAGCACAGACCCGGCGGCGAATAGCAGGTGCGTTGCTGCCGATGCCGCCGGTGAAGCAGAGGGCGTCAATTCCACCAAGGACTGCCGCCACCGCCCCGACTTCGCGAAGAACACTCTGGCAGAAGAGTTCCACCGCCTCCTCCGCACGAGGATCGGTTGAGGCAAGCAGCGTCTGCATGTCGCCGCTGATTCCCGACACTCCGAGTAGCCCTGATTGTTCGGACAGCAGGCGTTGCACTTCCGCCACGGTCAAGCCAAACCGCTCGCAGAGGGCGAGCACCGCGCCTGGGTCAATCGCCCCACAGCGTGTCGCCATGACCAGTCCGTCGAGTGGCGTATAGCCCATCGTCGTCGTCACGCTCTGCCCATCGAGTAGGCCACAGAGGCTGCCCCCCGCGCCAAGATGGGCCAACACCACACGCCGGGGAAGGGTCCCGCAGCCTGCCTTCAGGCGGTCGGTCACGAACTCGTATGACAAGCCATGAAAGCCATACCGTTTGAGTCCTGCATCATGAAAGCGGCGGGGAATGGCAAACCGCCGGTGCAGTGGGGGGCACGAGCGATGGAACGCGGTGTCAAAGCAGGCCACCTGCACCGCTCCTGGCAGGCGGGTCGCCGCCATGTCGATGGCCCGGAGATTGTGGGGCATGTGCAGCGGAGCCAGCGGAATGAGATTTTCAAGTTCTTCACGCACCGCCGCCGTCACCACCGCTGGACCTGGAAAGGCCTCACCCCCATGGACCACCCGGTGGCCGACTGCGTGAATCACGCGGAGGCCGTCGCGGGCATTCTCTTTCTGCACTTGCTCACCTACCGCAGTGAGGACCCGCGCAATCCCGCATGCAAATGGGTCAGTGGCAGATGCACTGCCGAGCGGTTGACGCACGGTTCCATTTGGAGCGATCACTTCAAGCGTCGGTTGCTCGCCCAAGCCGCGTACGGCACCATGCACGAGCGGCTGGTCTGACTCCGCCCCGTCTCCGAGCGGATAGCAGGCAAACTTGATGCTGCTGGAGCCTGCGTTGAGCACAAGAATCAGTGGCGAGGCTTCCATAGCGTTCTACCCAACCAACTGCGGGGGCTGCTGGTGTGCAACGAGGCTGGCGACGGCGCAACTTCGCACCCGAGCATCGACCGGGTCGGACCGACTGGTCAGCACAATTGGCACCCGCGCTCCCAAAACAATGCCCGCCGATTCCGCCTGGCCAAAGTACTCGAGTTGCTTGGCCAGCATATTGCCGCTTTCAATATCTGGCACAACCAGAATGTCTGCGACGCCCGCGACGGGTGAGTGAATGCCTTTGACGTTCGCAGCTCCCAGCGACACCGCATTGTCGAACGCGAGCGGTCCGTCAAGCAGCCCACCGGTGATCTGGCCCCGGTCAGCCATCTTGCAGAGCGCGGCGGCATCAATCGTCGAGCGCATCTTGCTGGTCACCGTTTCCACCGCAGAGAGGATTGCCACCTTGGGCTGCTTCACTCCGAGGGCGACTGCCAGGTCGATAGCGTTCTGGACGATGTCAACCTTCTGTTCGAGGCACGGCTCAATATTGACGGCCGCGTCGGTGATCAGCAGCAGGCGTGGGTAACTATTCACACGCATGACAAACACATGGCTCACCCGTCTTCCGGTGCGCAGGCCGCGTTCTCGATGGAGAACCTCGGCCAGCAGTTCATCAGTGTGCAGGCTACCTTTCATAAGGGCGTCGACCTCACCCCGCCGCGCAAGGGCCACCGCCTCAGCTGCAGCCGCATGGCTGTGTGGTACATCAATGATGGATAATCCAGCGAGGTCGATGCCCGAGGACGTCGCAACCTGTCGCACCCTTGCCTCCGGGCCAACCAGAGTTGGCGTGATGAGGCCTGCTCCCCGTCCCGCTGCTACCGCCGCCAAAACAAGTGGATCACATGGATGGCAGACAGCCATCGTTAACGGCGGAAGCCCAGCGGCTCGCTCGACCAGATCCGGGACGATCCAATCCTCAGACGTCGATTCAGGAAATCTCATTCCTACCACCCCTCCCCAACCACTCCTCGCCAATCACCAACGCATGTTGAGCCATCAGCCCGCGGCATCCCGCATGTTCCTGAAAGCCCCTCAAGTCGCCTTTTCAATGATCAACCCAATGGAGGTTGATGCAAATCCATTCAAGGCAAGCCGGAGGTGCTTCACACGGCCATGCGGCTCCTCGGCTGACTGATAGTACGGCGGCATATCAACATAGCGATCAAGCTCATGACTTCCAGGATCGAGATCGAGCGGAGCAACCTTATGCCCACTCTGCCGTAGCCGCTCACAGATTGCCTCAATATCACACAGTCGGTAGATCACATACGACCCCTGCTCGACGGTGTCGGCATTGCTCGTCAAATTAAACTCAGTCGTGTGAACTGCCAGCCCGCCTGGACGCAAGCAGTTCATCTGTCGCTCAAGAAACGCAAGGCCTAACTCCAACGAACCGCAATGCTCAAAGGAACAGGTGGACCACGTGAAGTCAAAGTCGGTCAGGTCTTCCGGAATCTTGTTCATGTCTACCGCCCGATACCTTACTCGCTCGGCAAACACATCGGCCGGGCAAAGGCCATCACGATTCAGTGCTGCAGCGTTGCCCACCCATTGTCCAGTCTTTGCCCAAGCTTCATTTCGCTCATCTTCGCCCGCAAGATCGGTTGCCGTGATCTGACAGCCACGAACTGCGAAAAAAGCCGGCAATTTCTCTGCCCCAACAGCAAACCCCAAGCCCCGCGCACCTAACCTGATCAGCCCTCGTTCTTCCAAGGCTTGGCAGATGTAGGCTAACTCCCATCGTTTCCGATGAATCTCCGGAGCTTCTCCGAGTTGATGGATCCAAGAGCGAAAAGCCGGCGACTCAAGGGTTTCATACCGACAGAGTTGTGAGACCAACGTGCCAGTGTCTCCGCTGCCCTCCGCTCGTGAGCGAAAGAGGTGCGGATGTTTGCGAGAAAACGCCTCAACACAAATGGGTGGCACCGTTGGCCTTCGCCTCAGCCATCGCGGCAACAGTTTCATAGGTCCTCGTTGGTCAATCGGGCACCGACTAGACGTCTTGTTTTCCTTCGGAAGGGAGACGTGCCGGAGTTTCCTGGCATCACCAGACAACCGTCCAGCCGAGTTCTCGCAACCTACCAAAACCGCCGTCCCACTTGCTCAGGATCCTTCAAGCACCTCTTTCAGCGGACTCTCACCACCCCGCCTGACCATTAGTGGATGAGTTTCATCCCACCAGCGATCATAGGCGGCGGCCATCGCCCGGAGGCGTTCCGGCTCGTCGGGAGCAAGGTCGTGCTCGCAGGCGGGATCAGTCGCCGTGTCGAACAGCAACCAGCGGTCCCGCGGCGTCACACCCCAATGAAACTGAGCGTTGTTCCTGGTGTAGTTCGCGCTGGTTTTCCCGCCTTCTACAAGGCGAAGCGTGTTGCACTGCATACCAAGGACGGCGGTGGTGCAGGTCGGGGAGTCACAGGGCCGGCTTCGCAACAACAGATAGCTACCCTGCCGCACCCCGGCCATCGCGTACTTGTGATCATCCCCGAGCCCACTAGGCCACCGCCCCACATGCTGGAACAGATACCGCTCCTCATGCCAGGGAAGGGGCTCGTCGCTTTCAAGAAGCGGCACGAGGCTGTGCCCCTGCTGCTGGTGTTCTACCGCCACTGGAATCTCGGCACCGGCGAGTTCACAGAGGGTGGGAAGCACGTCGAGATGGGCTGTCAGGGCGGTCACGGTTTTGGGTTTCCAGGTGCCGGGCCATCGCCAGAACGACATCGCTCGGCTGCCCCCCTCCCAGATGGTGCACTTACAGCCCCGCATCCCGGCATTCCAAACGTCAAGCCCCGCGGTCACGCCATTATCAGTCATGAAGATGACAATCGTGTTTTTATCAAGCCTTTCCGCCTCAAGAAACGCCAGCAGCCGCCCCACGTTTTGGTCAATATTGGCAATCATCCCCAGATAGGTCGCCTTCTCATCACTCACCTTTCCACGGAACGGCGCGATGTATTCCTCAGGGCACTTCAGGGGTGCGTGCGGGGAGTAGGTTGCCAGGTAGAGGAAAAACGGCTGTTTGCCGGAATCCCTGATGAACTGCATAGCCTGATCAAAGTAAAGGTCTTCCCGGAATCCCTTCCCTTTCACCCGTTGTGGCCGGGAGTCGCCGTCATAGATCGTCAGCGTCGGGTCAAAGTGCGTGGCTCCCTGCAGGGTCCAATCAAAGCCTCGGTGCCGGGGATGAAAGTCATCGTCCCACCCCAGATGCCATTTTCCAATGTGTCCCGTCCGGTACCCTGACTGGTGCAGCAATTCCGGCAATAGGGTGGCATCAAGCGAAAGATGTTCGCGTGGTGCCCGCGTGTGCGTAACCCCGCTGCGGAATTCATGCATCCCGGTCAGCAGAGCCGCCCGCGTCGGCGAGCAGGATGGGCTGACATAGAACCGGTCGAATCGAACGCTCTCATCGTGTAGACGGTCGGTGTGCGGGGTCTGCAACAGCGGGTGGCCGTGCCGAGCGAGATCACCGTAGCCTTGATCATCCGTGAGAATGAAGATGATGTTGGGCTTCCGCATCTCGGCAGCCGCCCCATCGCCCCAGACGCCACCCAGCAACACTAACGCCCACAGGATTCTTCGCATCACATCCTTTCCCGTTTTGCAACAGTCTGCCACCTCAGACTCATCAACCCCAATGATACCAAGAACACAGGGTGGGACCGCAAGAAGTAAGCAACTGTCCCCCCCGATCCAGCCCCAACTGCACTGCGGTGGCCCGCAGCACAGGCTTGCAGTTGGTAGACTCGCGAAGAAAGCGTGTCCTCTCGCTCACCGCAACAAACAGGTTTCTACGCTGAGTCACCTTCCGATGAAGTCCATCCTCGCCTCCCTCGGTACGTTTGCCTGCCTGCTCGCCTTCCTTGCTTCGCAGGCGACGGCTCTTGAGCCAGGCCCGATTCCTGCTGCGAGTATCACCGCGTTTCAGCAGCAGAAAACGACCGCTCACGTCCTCACCTCTCCCGACTATTTCTGCTGGGGGCTGACTGTCACACGCTGGACCGACGGGATGTATCACGGCTATTACGCCCGCTGGCCAAAGGCCACCACATTCGCCGGCTGGATGACCCACTGTGAAATTGCCCATGCGGTGGCAGACCGGCCTGAAGGACCATTCGTCTTTCAAGGTGTCGCGATCTCAAGCCGTCACCCTGATGGTTGGGACCGTGTCAACGCGCACAATCCCTCAGTGTGTATTGCAGATGGTACTATCTATCTCTATTACATTTCTAACAATCTTGAGGCTGTCTTCGATCGCACAGCCGAACAGACGCACCCCAGCGACGAATGGCTCAAAGCGAATCGCGACGGCGTCCGAAACAGTCAATGCATCGGCGTAGCCTCCTCCAGAAGTCCGGCGGGTCCCTTCATTCGCCACCCCACACCTGTCGTGGTGCCAGACAACCGCTTGTTTAAAAACATCGCGGTCAATCCTGCAGTGATATTCCGTGACAGAACCTTTACGATGATTGCCAAGGGGGACGACGCAACGCACGAGGAAACATTTCGCGTTCAGTTGGTTGGGCATGCGGCAAAACCGGCCGGGCCCTTTCTTTTTCAGCCGGAGCCAATGTACGCCGGCGCCCAGACTGAAGATGCCTGCATCTGGTTCGATCAGTCAGACGACTGCTTCCACTGCATCTTTCACGTCTTGGGAAAGCCTCATTTGGTGCAAATGCTATCCACGGATGGCAGGTGCTGGACGAAAGCGGAGCCCTTCATCTTTATGGACAAACAGTTTCAACTCGCTGACGGGACAAGTTGGAGACCCAAACGCCTTGAGCGACCATTCGTGCTGACCGACACAACCGGGCGTGCCGCCTGGCTCTACACCGCGGCAAGCGATACGGAACTCAGCGGAAACATCGCCGTGCCGCTTCAAGAGTGATTCGCTATTCAATGGGCTGAAGCATGAAACAGACGGTACATATGACCACAACCGACGTGCCGGGCACCCGCCAACAGGAAATGCTGCTGCAAGAAACCGCAGGCTCAATGCGGTACCGCTTTGGGCCAACGTGCTGAGACCTCTTCAAGCCACCACCGGGCGATGAGTTCATGGCCTGCTGGTAGCGGATGGATGCCGTCCCAAATCCAGCGGCCAGGGGACGTGGCAGCCGCTGCGGCGTCAAGGCGGTCCTGCGTGTTGATGTGCACTGCGTCGAATTCCGCCGCAAGCCTGGCAACAACCGCCCGAAGCTGGTCAGTCGCTTCCCGGCGAACATGATAGGCCTGCGAATCCTTTAGCCGTCCTACCGGCAGCACGAATGGATCAAGGAGCACGATTGTCAGGGCCGGGTTCGCCGCCCGGCTCGCCTGCAGGATGTGGCGGTAATCCTGTTCGAACGCTGCCGGCGTGACCACCTTATCGGGATGTCGAAGACCTATGCCAACGTCATTGGTGCCAATCAGAATCGTCAGGATGTCCGGCTTCAGTGCAACTGCGTCCTTCTTCCAGCGGTCGCGGAGGTTTTTGACGGTGTTGCCACTGATACCCCGATTGAAGAAATGCAACTGGGTCGTTGGAAGGTCAACACCCAGCCGGGCCGCCAACAGGAACACGAAACTGTGGCCGAGATAGTGGTTGCGATCCTGTTCGTTGCGTCCCCACTTCATATCCGTGATGGAATCACCCAGGAAGAGCAGTCGCGTACCATCCGGTAGATTCGGCAAGGTGTCCCCGTCCGCTTGCAATACACGCTTGTCAGCCGTCTGCGAGGTGGACTTGCTTCGGCTGGCATCCGCAGCAGTGAAATCCGACGCCACCAGCGTCTGCCGCTCACCGGGTCGAAACTGCAATCTTTTCGTGACACCTCGATACCTGACACGACAGCCGCCCCCTTTGCCGGAGACAATCGCGGCCTCCGTCAGTCGCCCATCCCGCCACGTGATATCGACGAAAAAGTTGCCTCGTGCTGCTAGGCCAGTGACGCCGCCCTTCGGCCAGGCATCCGGAAGAGCTGGCAAGAGCCGAAGCACCGGCTCAGGAGTCCCCGGCTCTGGATGACTCTGAAGGAGCATTTCATGCACGCCAGCGGTAAACCCAAGATTGGCCTCAATTTGAAAAAGTTTCCGCCCCTCCGGGCGAAACCGGCTCAAGAGGTTGTCAAAGGTGTTGTCGCAGAGCATCTGATGAACAAACGCTCCAGCGTGCTGGCCGTCGGCTAGTCTCGCCCAGAGATTGATTTTCCAGGCATTTGACCAGCCAGTGCTC
>WTHB01000170.1 GCA_011523305.1 Planctomycetaceae bacterium
GGGCAGCAGTTCATGCCCGAATGCTTCCCGGGCGATGTCGGGGGCAATGGCGATGCCGGTCGTGAGCAGCACGAGCAGGCTGACGCCGGCAAGGGCGAAGCCACTGGTCGGAACCAGACCGGCGAGGTGCTGCTGGGCGGCTGGCAACTGGTCGGTCGCTGGTGCCGCTGCGGTCGGTGGAGCCGGTTGGGCCGCATCAGCACCCTGTTCGGCGGCAAGTGCGGCTGCCAGACGGCGTCGCTGATGGCCACCGAGAAGGCGAGTCACGTTGTTTGCCTCCTTCTTCGTGGCAATTCGCAAAAGAGCCGCAGGCGGATCGGAGCCCGCTCCGCCGCTTCGAGTTCGGAATCGGACGGCCGGAGGGCGATGGGCCAGTCAAGTCGAGGTCTGTCCTGCAACCGCTTCAGGCGGCAGAGTCGTGCGGTCGGTCGGCCACCTGTAGCAAGAGCGATTTGCCTCTGTCCTGGAGAGTCGGTTACCATCCCGATCGACGTGTCTACGATGCTTCTGCGGTCGCCAGACCGCTGGTCTGTTTCTGAGTCGTTCACCGAGGAGAGAATGCCCCATGGCCTACACGCTTCCCCCCCTGTCATATTCGTTTGATGCCCTTGAACCGCACATTGATGCCCGCACGATGGAGATCCATCACGACAAGCATCACGCGGCCTATGTGGCCAACGTCAACAAGGCACTTGAGGGCAACCCGCTGGCCGATCTGCCGGTTGAAAAACTGATCGGCGACCTCGAGCAGGTACCGGAGGCGATTCGAACAGCAGTGCGGAACAACGGCGGCGGCCATGCCAACCACACCCTGTTCTGGGAATCGCTCGGCGCTGGCAAGGGCGGCGAACCGGCGGGTGAGTTGGCCGCAGCCATGACCTCAGTCTTCGGGAGTTATGCCAACTTCCAAGAGACCTTCACCAAGGCTGCCATGGGCCGATTCGGGAGCGGATGGGCCTGGCTCTCGGTCGATTCGCAGGGCACATTGCTGGTGGAGAGCACCGCCAACCAGGACAGCCCGCTGATGCACGGGAATACGCCGCTGCTTGGCGTCGATGTCTGGGAGCACGCCTACTACCTGCTCTACCAGAACCGCCGGGCCGACTACGTGCAGGCCTTCTACAACGTGGTCGATTGGGGCGTGGTCGCCACGCGTTTCGCCGCCGCGAAGTAGCTTTCCGCGATTCGCTATTTTCTCTCGTCTGCCGGGCTGCCGCAGGATGGTGGCCCGGCAGATTTTTTTTGGCCGCGCGGGTGGATTGGGCAAAGGCTGGCGTTGACACGGTGCCGACACAATTCCTATTCCCCGCATCATACGCGTGACCGCACTGCCCGGGAGAGGAGTCCATGCTCGTGCCAGCCACTGTTTCTATTCGACATGTTCAATTGAGAGCGGTGGGCGTTGCCTGCCTTGTTGCCGCAACCAGTCTTACCAGCGGATGCAAGACGGGCTCGTCGATGAGTTCATCGTGGTTGGGCCTAGGGATGGGTGGCCCCGACCCGGCAACCCTTGCGGAAGCGCCGCCGTTTGAGGGTGACCTGTCCAAGCCTTCCGCGACTGCCAAGCCGTACCCCACGACGTCAACGCCTGAGAGCTATGCCCTGCAGCAGGGGCAGCCTGCTGAAGCACCGGGGCAGCCCGCTGACACAGTGCCCCAGATGGCCGCTGCCCCGCAGGCACCAATCACCTACGGCAGCACGCCTCCGCCGCCACAGGCTCCGGTTGCAGCGCAGCCAACAGCGGTTGCCAGTACGCCGGTAACCACGCAGGTTGGTCCGTACCAACAGGTTCCAACCACCACCACTCCGCCTGCTGCGGCCGCTCCAGCAGCAGCGGTGGCTGCCGATGCTGCGGTCGGCTATCAGGCTTCGGCGTCCAGCCGGTTTAGTCAGGCTGCTCCGCCGGCTGCCGCAGCCGATGGTTACGGCCAGCCGAGTGGCCGGTTTTCACCGCTTGCCGATCAGCGGGTTGCTGAGGCGCAGCCGACGGCTGCCTCGGGCACCGCAGCCTTTGGAAGTCGGTTCAGTCGCCCGGAAGCTGCCGCTGCAACCGGTGCCGCCTTTGCACAGGCGGGAACTGAGGAAAGCCGATACGGCACTGCGGATTCGGGTGGCCGCTACGGTGCACAATCCGATTCTGCGTTTGGGGCACCGGCCGCTGGCACACTCACGCCTCCGATCCAGCCAGCTGGCTCGCCGCCAGCCCAGCAGTCGTCGGCACCAGCCACAGAAAGTCTGCCGGCACCACCGACCTCGCAGCGGCCTGATCCTGGGTACCGTCCCGGCGGGACATCGAGTTATCGCAAGGCCCAGCCGATCTATGCAGATGCACCCATGTCGATACCAGCAACAGCTGCCGCAGGGGAGTTGCCTGGCATGGATGGCGGTGTCAGTCCGGCCAGTTTCGAGGCTGAACTTGGTACGCCCCACCAGCCGCTGCCGTGAGTGATGAAGACGGCTGAAGTGGCAGGTGCGGCTCGCAGGCGTGCCCTACCAGCCCATCACCATGTTCGACTCGATCACCTTCCGTGCACGCTCAAGGTCGTCTCCGGTTTCGTGCATGTAGAGACGAATCGCGTGAACTTTATCGCCGGCGGCCCTGGACAGGCATTCGCGGGCGGTGTGGCAGGGAAGCAGCGGCTCTTCTCCGGGCACGGTCGACACCAGTCCGAGGGCCGACTTTGAGATCACCCAGCTGTCTCGCGGACGCCGAGTGAGTCGCATGACGTTTTCCTGTGGATAGGCGTCGGCGACCACGGCTGCGGCGGTCGCTTCGTCATCGGCCCACGAAATGATGATGTGGGCTTCGGTTTCGATTTCGAAAAGCGGCATCAGTCTCGGGGCCTGGAGGAGGCGGGAGCGGACAGGACGGCCAACGCGGTGCGGGCTCGGAGTGGGCTGTCCCAAGGAGAAGCGGCACGCCGGGCAACGACACCGATCGGGAGCCTACGCTGGCTGCTGGAACGGGTCAAATCGGTCGACCGTGTCCACGGCCCACGGTTCTGTGGCGGGGCGTGGATGGGGTTTCCGCCGAAAAAGATTACCTTGCCCTTTTGGCTTGGCGGCGTGTGCTATAGTCTCTGCATCGCGCGAGGCGTTATTGCCCCGATTGTCTGATCGATTCGTCGGTCTGGCGGTTCAGGGGGTGTAGCTCAGTTGGTTAGAGCGCCAGCCTGTCACGCTGGAGGCCGCGGG
>WTHB01000007.1 GCA_011523305.1 Planctomycetaceae bacterium
ACGCTGGTGAACCCTCCGGCGAGCGCCGCCCGGGTGCCGGTCTCAATAGTCTCATCCTCTTCGCGGCCAGGCTCCCGCAGATGCACGTGCATGTCGATCAGGCCAGGCGTCACCACCAATCCGGTGGCATCAATCGTCTCGTCGACCTTCCCCAGCGGCTGGCTTCCGCTCTGGCCGATGGCCACCACTTGACCATCCCGGATCAACAGATCGTCGATCCGGTCAATTCCCTGAGCGGGGTCAACCACACGACCGCCGCGAATCAGCATCGATGCCATCAGGCACGTCTCCCTTCTTCTCCACTTATCTCGTGTTGCCGCCGCCCGCAGATCAGCCAGAGCACAGCCATTCGCACCGCCAGCCCATTCGTCACCTGATCGAGAATCAGCGACTGCGGGCAATCAGCAACGTCGGCGGTCACCTCGACCCCACGGTTAATCGGCCCGGGAGCCAAGATCACCAGATCTTTTTTTGCTCGACGCAACCGCTCACGGTTCATGGCGTAAAGGTGGGCATACTCCCGCACTGACGGAAAGGGCCGCGTGTGCTGCCGTTCGAACTGAATTCGGAGCAGGTTGAGCACGTCGCACCGGGGCAGAATGGCATCGAGGTCATGCGATACTTCCACCCCCAGATCCCGCCAGCCGTCAGCGACCAGCGTTGGAGGCCCGCAGAGAATCACCTTCGCCCCCAGTTTGGTGAGGCCCCAGAGATTCGACCGGGCCGTGCGGCTGTGAGCGATGTCGCCAACAAGCCCAACCGTGAGCCCCTTGAGATCTCCCAACCGCTCACGAATCGAAAGGATGTCGAGCAGGCCCTGCGTCGGGTGGGCATGGGGGCCGTCCCCGGCATTGATCACGCCGACATTGAGGTGCGACGCGAGCAGGTGCGGCGTCCCCGGAGTACCATGCCGCACCACAACTGCATCGATCCCCATCGCCTGCAGATTCTTGGCCGTATCGATGAACGACTCGCCCTTCGAGAGGCTGCTGGTCGAAGCCGAAAAGTCGATCACATCTGCCCCGAGTCGACGGGCGGCCAGTGAGAAGCTGGTTTTCGTCCGAGTTGAGTTCTCGAAGAACAGGTTGACAACAGCTGAGCCGGCCAGCACATCAATCTTGCGACGGCAGCCCTCTGTCGCCTCTTTGCAGAGAACGGCGGTGTCGAGAATCAGGCTGATTTCCTCCGCCGTCAGCTCCTCAAGATCGAGCAGGTGCCGGTGAGACCAGCCGGCAGGCGGTGAACCACCACGGAGGGGGCCGGGAGCGGTGATTGCGGAAGGCTGTTGAGACATAGCACCAGTCGCGGGGAAAGTGGGCAAACAGCGAGAGCCGGGCGAAGTCTACCAGCAGGCTGCGGCACCGTCAGCAGCCCGTCAGGATGGACTTGCCCCGCCAGCAAAGAAATTTCTACCCTCCGCTTGCATTTCGCCTCCCGGTTGCTGTCACCGCCGCCGCGACCGCACTCGCCCGGGGACCTTTGCTCTTCTTATTCATGCCGTACGCCCCCCTTCACCATCGATCAGACTCAGCCGACGCACCAGTTCAGCCCGTGGCCTGCTGGCAGCCGCTCCTGCTCTTGCTTGCCAGCCTTGGCCCGATAGCGGGTTGCAGTTCAGCCATTTCGATGCGGGACTCCCTCCGCGCCAGCGTCGAACAGGCAGCGGCGATGACCCAACTGGCTTCCCTGACAGACCTCTCTACAGAGGCACACGGCAGCGAACCTGGGCCGGTTGAGGTCGCTTCCTACGCGCCAGAGCCACCCGCCGGTCCGACCTACGCCGAACTGGCCGGCACGCTTGCTGATGATCCAGCCGCCGTCGCCGTTGCGATTGAAGAGGCCATCAACGACCTTGGCGACACCCGTGCACTCGACACCGCATCGAAGGCCGCCCTGATTCAAACCCTTGAGATGACACCCCAGTCCGATTGGCCAGTCGTGATTGAAGAGTTCACGCTCACGCTGGCCGCCTTGCGGACACCAACAGAGCCAGACTCGCCCTCCAGTGCCTTCGAGACCCCCTCCCCGCTGACCACCGAGGCTGACGTGTCCTCGCCGGCGGCACTCCCGCAAGCGGTGACTGACGAGTCCAGCCCACCCGCCAGCGAGTCTGTGGAAGACGAGACATCGGCCTCGACTATGGAGCAGTTCACCACCGAAGCCACGGCACCAGCATCGACAGAGGTTGAGCAGTTGCCACCCACAACTGGTGGAACTGACCAGCCTGCGAAAGATGCTCCCACCGCCGTGATAGCCGCCCCCACGCCGCAGCCACCTGCTGAGATCGACTCCGCGGTCAATGATTCTGTGAACGCAGTGACTCCGGCGGCCAGCGACTTCTCCACGCCAGCTTCCGCCCCACCTTTCTGCATCGGCAATCCGTGCTTTGCCCAGAATGTCCATGGCTGGGGGATGGTCGACCGGTTCTCACCGGACAACCTGAAACCTGGCGCAGAGGTCATTGTCTATTTCGAAATCACGGGACTGGAGGCGACTCCTGCTGCGACCGGCGTTGTTACTAGCGTTGGCACAACGCTGCACCTGGAAGACCGTCACGGCAACCGGCTGCACACCTGGTCATTCCCACCGCTCACTGAAACCTGTGCTGCCGCCCGCCGCGATTACTTTGCCCGTTACGTGGTCGAACTGCCCCACCAACTTCCTGCCGGAGACAACCGCCTAGTGGTCTCCGTGACCGACCTCCAGGCGCAAAGAACGACCGAAACCGTGCTGGCCCTGCCGGTCCCACCTTCCAGCGGTGCCACCACGTTGGCACAAGACTAACTCCGCTACTCCCGCCTACTGGGCCGGTGGCGGAACCTGCTCTGGGACAGCCCGAAGTGGACCGTCCCGTTCGACGGTGAACTCCAATTCGGTCGTTGCCGGAGAATCCATCGTCGGAGGAAACTCTTCGAGTTGCAGCAGGTTGGCGATCTCGACCGCGCCCTGCCAACGTGTCCGTTGGGCATCGACATAGGCCAGTTCCGTCTCAGTCAGAATCCGCTGGGCTTCCAACAGTCGAAGAAAGGTTAACTCGCCCTGCGAGTAGAGCAGTTGGGTCACCCGAACCGTCTCGCGGGCCTTGGGCAGGATCAGTTCCTGGTACCACTCGGCCAGCCGCCGTGCCTGGCGATAGTCGTTGATTGCCTTGGCTGTCTGGTCGGCCAGCGTGATCTCAATCGACCGCAATTCAGCCCGTGCAGTGGCGATCCCAGCCCGTGCCGAACGGATGTTGCCCTGATTTCGGTTGAAGAGAGGCACTTCGCACATCACCTCGACCAGCCCCTGGTCCTGGGGTGGTCCCACCTGCCGCTGGTAACCGCCCATCACGGTGACATTGGGAATTGGCTCGACAACAGAACGTTCGAGTGTCCACTGCGCACGGGCAATATTCGCAGCCGCAGCCTGCGGATTTGCATTGCGGGCAATCACAGCCCGCTGCAGTTCCTTCAGGTCAAAGTTGGGGAGCAGCTGAAACAGATCGCCTTCAATCTGCCCCACATCCGCCATCGGCAGTCCGATCGCGGCAGCCAGTTCACGCCGTTCGGTCTCAATGTTGACCGTCGAATTGAGGAGCCGCACCTCGGCCCGATCACGCTCGATACTCCAAAACAGCGTATCGGCTCGAGTCTCTTCACCCGCTGCAACCAATCGCTGCCCCAGTTCATAGGACCGATTGGCGATATCGTAGAGCAGCTTGTAAATCTCCAGCCGCCGTTGCGAAACAAGCAGATTGTAGAACGCTGCCCGCGATCCAGTCAGCACATCGTACCGGGCGCGAATCAACTCATACTCGGCTCGCTGGACCTCCCGGAGGGCGGCCTGCTGCGACAGCTTAAGTTTTCCTGCTGTGATGAACTTTTGCGAGACAAAGCCATTCCACTGGCTGTCACTGCCGGACATTTGCGGACTCGATCCGGCGAGAACTGGATTCGGGTAGAGTCGGGCCTGCACCGCTTTGCCCCGAGCAGCCTCGACGGCGGCCCGGGCGGCCCGCATGCGGGGATGGTTCTCAATCGCCAGGACTGAAAACTCTCCGACTGTCCGGGGAGAAGGACCGAAGGACGAACCCGGCCCCGGACTGCGCGTCTGACAGTCCCCTGGAGCCGGCAATGGCATCTCTGCGGCTGGCTCGGCGGCCAGCTGACGCCCCGGATCCCCGAGCAAAAATGGCCCCAGATCGGTCCCTGCCGATGGTTCTGCGGCTGCCAGCAGCCCGGTGACCAGAAGCACCGAGCAGGCCGCTGGCACGAGGTATCTTCGCGCTGTGACGAGATGTTTCATAAACTGAATAGGCGTGGCGGAAAACGCTCGCTGCAATCGATTCAATCGTCAGGATCAACCTGCAGAGTTGAAGAAAACCCCCACCTTTGCCCAACCTGCCGGGTTTTTCCCGGCAGCCCTCCCGGGCTGTTTCGTTTGCTGCCATGCATGCCCGACCTCAGGAATCCCCGCTCATGCCGATCCTGTCTGCCGAAGCGCTGACCAAAACCTTTGAGACCGGCGGGGATGCCACCCGCGTGGCAGCGGTTGGCGGCGTTGACCTGGCTGTCGCCAAGGGTGAATTCGTGGCCATCATCGGGGCATCCGGTTCCGGGAAAAGCACCCTGCTGCACATGCTCGGTGGCATCACCCGGCCAACAAGTGGCCGGGTCGTGCTTGAGGACGTCGATCTAGCAATGCTCGATGACGATGCATTGGCCCTGATTCGACGCCGCCGGATCGGCTTCATCTTCCAGCGGTACAACCTGCTGCCGGAACTGTCGCTACTTGAAAATGTTGCCCTCCCGCTTGTTCTCGACGGACATGCCGGAAGTACCTGCGACGAACGAGCGATTGCCGCCCTGGAGGCAGTCGGCATGGCCGGCCGGGCGACGCATCGGCCCGACGAACTCTCGGGAGGCGAACAACAGCGGGGCGCTATCGCCCGTGCGTTGGTCAGTGAGCCAGCACTCGTGCTGGCCGACGAACCGACAGGGGCCCTCGACTCGGCCAACTCAGCCCGGGTACTCGACCTGCTCCGGGAACTGGTCGAACAACGCCAGCAGACACTCGTGATGGTCACGCACGATCCCGCCATCGCCGCCACAGCCGATCGCACCATCAGCATGCGTGACGGGCTCATCGTTGCCGACACGGCTGCCGCGACGGGGGTGGCATGAGACGGTCACAGATGCTGCTCCGGCAGTGGGCCCGGCGGCCGGGCCGGGCATTGGCAACGATTGCCAGCGTGGCGGTCGCTGTCGGCGCGGTGGTGGCCACCTGGGTGTCGGCTGATGCCTCGCGCACGGGCTATCGGCGATTGACCGAAGCCGTCGAAGGAGTACCCGCAGTCGACGTGGCAGCCCGCGGTGGCGGCCGCTTTGAGGCCAAAGAACTCCCCAGCCTCGCCGACGTTCCCGGCATTCGGGCGGTCGTGCCGCTGTTCTACCGCCCCACACTTCTACGGGTGGGTGAGCGGCGGCTGCGGGAGGTCGCTGTCGGCGTTGCCGCCGAGACGCTTGCCGATCTCGGCCTGATGAAGCTCACTGCCGGCCGCCCCTGTGTCGGCTTTGAAGAGGTGGTGCTCGAGGCCTCGTTTGCCGAGGGTCTCGGCCTTGGGATCGATGACGAGTTGCTCTTCTTCGCCCGCAGCGGCATCAAGCGAATGAAGGTTGTCGGGCTGGCGGAACGTGACTCGATTGCCTGGTTTGCGGAAACATCCAGCGTCATCGTCGACATTCGGGTGCTCGGTGAGATGTCACGGGCCCTGGGTCTGCTCGACCGGGCCCGGGTTGTCTTGCGTCCCGAGGCGGCCCGCACGACAGTACTCGCCAACATTCGCCCCCGGCTGCCGGAGCACCTGCTGGCTGACATCCCGGCCGGGAAGGCGAGCATGGCTGAAGATGTGCTTCACTCGGCCGATCTCGGCCTCGACTTTGTCACCGGCCTGACCGTGGCGATGGCCTGGTTCATTGTCGGGAACGCCATGCTGATGAACGTCACCGAGCGGCGGCGGGCGTTCTCGTTGCTGCGTCTCCTGGGAGCAACCGGTCGCCAGGTTCGGCGGATGGTTGTCCTTGAGGCCGCCCTGCTCGGGCTTGTCGGAGCCATCCTCGGGGCCGGGCTGGGGCTGGCGGCAGCCGGCCCGATTTCGGCCGGCATTTCCCGCGCTTTGCAGGCGCCGCCAGGTGATCACCTGCTGGTCAATCCTTTCGTCCTGCCGATTTCGATCGGCATGGGCATGCTCGTTGCGATGGCGGCCGCCTGGTGGCCCGCCCAAGAGGCCACCGATGTCGATCTGCTTGAGGGGCTGGCGACGGCCCCACAGCCGCCGGCCCGCGGCACCCCCTGGAAGTTCATCGTGGCGGTTGGGCTGCTCACCCTCGTGGCAATCGTCAACCAGGGTTTGGTGCTCGCCGAGATTCTGCCGCCCCGGGCCTCCGTCCCCGGAGGCATGACCCTGCTGCTCGCCTTTGTGGCGACCACGCCCATTCTGTTGCCCCCAATCACGCACCTGGTGGCCCGTCTGGTTCCCCAGCGGTATGCCGTCGAAAAGACACTGGCGGTTGAACAGATTCTCCGACAGCCAGTACGAACCGCATTGACCACTGGCGTGCTCGTCGTCGCCGTCACCAATGGCGTGGGGCTGGGCCATGCCATTCGCGATAATGTCGATGATGTCCTCGGCTGGTATGCCCGGATGATGCGGGCAGACTGGGTCCTGACCACGGCGGGCATGATCTCACCAGCCGGCAACCAGGATGACGCCACCGACGGATCGGCCGAAGCTGAGGTCCAGAGCGTTGCCGGTGTCGCCCGAGTCGATGGCATCGGTATCGCCACCGGGCGGGTTGGCGGGTCCGCCTGTGTCATCGTGGCCCGTGACATGGCACCCGACGAGCCGCTTCCCCTCGAGCCGGTCGGGATCACCCCGGACGACCTCCGGGCTGCCCTCGACCGCGGCGAGGTGGCCGCTGGCACCGTGCTTGCCCGTCGGACCGGCCTGGTACCCGGTGACGAAATGGCCGTCGAGGTTTTCGGCCGGACCACGAAGGTGAAGGTCGCGGGGTTGGTCGTCGACTACACATCCGGTGGCTCTTCACTGCATCTCAATCGAACGGCAGCCCGCCGGCTCTTCGGCATGGACAGGGCCGACGTGCTCTTGGTGACAGCCGCTCCGGGGGCTGCGGCAACGCTGCGGGAGCCACTTGATGAAATCGCCGCCGAGCATGCCCTGCTGCTCCGGAGCTTTGCCGACCTGCGGGCCTTTGTCGACCGGATCGTGCAGGGGGTGGTCGGATCGTTGTGGGCGATTCTCGGGCTCGGCTTCGTTGTCGGCAGTCTTGGTGTCGCCAACACCGTGACGATGAACGTCCTGGAAAAGCAGCGGACGCTCGGCCTGTTGCGGGCGGTCGGCATGACCCGGGGCCAGGTAACCCGCATGGTGGTGATTGAAAGCCTCCTGCTCGGGGTGGCCGGTGGCCTGATTGGCTTGGCGGGCGGCATCACCACGGCCCTGTTCATCCAGCTGGCCAGCCAGCCGCTGCTTGGTCACCCCATCGCGGCCAGTTTTCGGCCGCTTGTCGTCGCTGAGAATCTGCTTGCCGCCATTGCCATCACCGCCCTGGCCGCGTGGCTGCCTGCCCGGCGGGCGGCCTCTCTTGATCTCCTTGAGTCGATTGCGGCTGAGTAAAAGCCGCGTCGTCTGCCCGTGGCCCAATTGTCCGGTCAGGTTTTCGGACCGCACCCCGTCTGTTTTCTCTTCGCAGGTCTCCCTTCGTTACTGATGCGTAGGGTTGTGTGTTGAGGACGTGCGCAGGACGTGGCGTCTTTCCCCCCGCTGGCCTCTTCATAGGTTCGCGGTGACTCCGGGAGAGTGACCATGCAGACCGAGCCCCAGATTTGTTTTGATGATATCCCCGTCGACGAGCAGGTCCGCGACGAGGCGCTTGCCGGAATTGCCGATCTGGAACGCATCTATGACCGCATCACCGGCTGCCATGTGGTTATCGCTCAGCCACACCGCCATCACCGCGACGAGCGGCTCTATGCGGTTCGCATCAATCTGTTCGTCCCCGGTGCCGAAATCGTGGTCAACAAGGAGCACCATCAGGATCATGCCCACGAAGATGTGATGGTTGCCCTGCGGGATGCCTTTCTCGTTGCCCGCCGGCTGCTTCAGGACCACATTCACCGTCTCCGGGGCGAAGGCAAATTCCACCTGCTCCCACACTGACCTTCCCCCCCTTGGGGTCAAATCGCTCGCCGCGACAGTCAGCCCGCAAGCCCATCTCAGTCCGCGAAACCCGGTAATCCACAAAGAGCATCCGCCGCAATTCAAACGCCGCGAGCAACTCAGCCAACAGATCGACCAGCAGCCAGGCGGAGTCGGTGCCGACAACAAACAGGGTTTCTGAGACTGTTGGCTGAATGGTTGCGATGTTCCCTGCAATCACCTCCGCAAGCCCTTGCGCCGCTTCGCTGCAAAGGGCCTCATAGGTTTCCGCCTGCACCCGCAAGCCAAGATCGGCGGTATGGTCGAAGATTTCGTGCATGGTGACCCACTGTTCAGGAGCATCTTCGGCAGGACCCAACCGAGGTGAATACTGCAATTGGGCCTGCTCACCTCATCCGGTATGCTAATCAACCGTCAGGGGCAAACTGACAGAAGCGGACACGCCGGCGGCATGTTGACTCTGCAATCGGAGGAGACAGCCGCGCCAACCGGACCAGTGACGTTGGTGGCAAGACCATCACATCGCTGTCGGCACCGACCAGCACTGTCAGTGCATATCGCATGCTGGGGAGAACGCCGTGCGATCGGAGAAGTGGCATCGCTGCCCCCACTGCCGGACCATTAACCCGGGCCAGGCCGGGCCAGACTTCAATTGCAGCGTGTGCCGACAACGCACCCGCTGTCCATGCCCGGCGTGCGGTGGTCTGCTCACTGATCACTCAGCAATCTGCCCGCACTGCAGGCAGGCAGTCTCCTGGCGGGGAAATCACCCCCACTCAAGCGCCACGGCCCTGTTTGATCGTCAGTCCAACCAACACGCGACTGCCGCCGACGACGCTGCCTATGAACTTTCCATTGAGTCGCTTTCGCCCGAACTGGCTCGAAAACTCATTCAGCGACACAACACCAGCATTAGCAACGCCGAAAACAAGAACGTGGCGGCCCGGGCCCCGATTGTTCTCCGCCGGCTGAAGAATTTGTCGCCAGAACTTGCTGGGGAACTCCGGTACGCCCTCGGAAGCATTCATCTTCCGGATGTTTCCCACGTTCGTGCCGAGGCAGCCCATCGGCTCGCAACGCATACATCTGGCCTTCACTTCGACGGGTTGATTGAACTGACACCCGACGTCGCTGCGGCGTTGGCCAAGCATGCAGGACGTCTCTCCTTCGGAAATCTCGAAACCATCTCCGAAGAGGTGGCGACAGCCCTTCACAAGCACACCGGCACGCTGGCTTTGCATGGCATAAAGTGGCTCGGCGATCGGGCTGCCAAGGCACTCAGCCTGCACTTCGGCCGACTTGAAATGGATCGCTTGGACGAGGCGGTCACCCAACCTTGCTTGCAGGCACGGCTCTACAGCCGCAACAACGAACTGCGTCCGTTTACCAGCAGCCTGACGACTATCACGGCAGACTTCGCGGAGCTGCTTCGGACATTTCATGGCCGCCTGCCACTCATTCTTGATGGGCTGCGGCATCTTGACGCCGCGATAGCCAGAGAACTGATCGGAAAAGCAGCTGCGTTGTCTCTCAATGGCCTGCAAAACCTCACTCCGGAGACAGCGACAGAACTGGGCCGGTTTCCAGGGCAACTGCTACTCAATGGGATCGAAAGGGTCACCGACACGATCATGCGATTGCTCACCCAGGGGCCCACACCGCCGCAGCGTCTGTCGATGCGGGGACTGAGCAAGATGCCGACGGAATGGTTCCCCAAGGCTGGCGGCACTGAGTGGGACCTTCACCTCTTTGGCCTTGCCGTTCCCTCAGTTGGTTCGGCCAGACAGCTTGCTGGCTTCCCCGGCAAGCTGCATGTCGACCAGGGTAACTGGATGTCGGTTGAGGTGCTTGAGGTTTTTCAGGACGGCTCAAGCCGCTTGGTGATCCACGACATCGAATCCGTTCCACCCGACGTTCGCGCCACAATCAAAGCCTCCAGAAACACCAAGGTGAGCTTTCCGCCGCCAAAGAGTGAACTTGCGCATACCCTCGACCGAATTCGCCTCACGCCCAGTACTCATGCCGCGAGCGAGCCAATCCATCTGCAAACGACGAACCGGCTTACCTGGCAGCAGGCCTCTCAACTGACTCAGTGGCCCGGGACCATCGTGTTCCACCAGGACATTCGACTCGATGCAAAAACTGCCCGCGCGTTGGCGGGCGGCCGAAGTGACTTGGAGTTTCGTAATATGAGTGAACTCCAATCAGTTGCCCTGCACCAATTGATCCAACACCGTGGCGACATGACGATATTTGGCCGGTACGAGATTCTTCCCCATCACGTCACGATTCTGACGAAAAAGGCGACTGGCAACCTTTCGCTTGATCCTGTCTGTGCAATGTCACTACCGGCGGAGCAGCAGACCCTGCTCAACGCAAACCCCAGGATCCAGTCCAAATTCACGCCGGGCTTCGACGGCGGCTAAGGGGGCTGCAGGTTCTTGAGCACAGACGGACAGGGCAGCCTTTGCTGCAGGATTTCCGTGAAGAATGAGGCGGCCGTCAGCAGTCAGCACGACTTCGATGTGCCGTGAGTTATTGCAGTTTTGCTGAAACTCGTGTCCCTCGTGGCATTCACGCCATTCGATGGTCTTTTTGGCACCCATGTGCCCACTCAAACGGCACCTGTACTTGACGTGATCAAGCCGCCTAATCCTCGTTGATCTTCTTATTCCCTAACACCGAAGTACAAAAGAACGGTAAACAAAAACAATGCCGTGTCGCCGACTCAAAACGTCAACGGTTACTGAAGAATTGCCCGAATGCTTAGCAGGCTCTTCCCTGCTCCTCGCCATTCGAATGAGACTTACCTGCTCAAGGCGACAACTGCTTCACCATTTCGATGAGCAGCCTTTTTCTTTTTGGCCACACTTTAATTCCAACTTTTAATCTGGCCTGATCGTCAGAGGCGTGACAAAACGGCATTCACTCTCGATCACTTGTTTAACAAGTCAGGGCAATTGAGTTCAAACCATACTGACGCTGAATCGGCACTGAGGTTTCCGAAACTTTTACTTTCTATTTTTTGCTGTGCTTGCCGAATACGTCGCGACACGGCGGAACTCTCGATCGCCTCGTGCTCCTCCATCCCCAACTTTTCCAGCGTGTCTTTCACCCACCCACCAGCAAAGACCTCGACAACGGGGTCTTCAAGAGAGATGTGACGTGAAAGACGACACTTGCACAACAAGCCTTCGGCAAAAGATTCAATTGCTGCATCCACCGCTTGCAATGGATGCCGTTCAGCAACAATGATACCGACGACCGCAGATTCCCGCATATTTGCCGAAGCCGGAAGCCCTGCCTCAAGCGTACCTGCGAGCACTGCCTGACATGGCACAGACCATGATCGCTGAGACACAAGTTCTTCAAGTTGATTCAGCACATCTTGAAAATGGGCCACAAGCAAAATGACATCGACCCCAGACTCTGAAAGTTGCTGAGCTCCATCAATCACACCGGAAAACTTACGAGCGGCAGTCATCCAGATAATTTCTGGAACTACTTTGAACTTCGTACGTTTCCTACCACCAAATAAATATTTAAGAAAACTCACTGCCTCCCCCAAATGCGCTAGCCACGGCCTTCAAAGCACCCCCACGGGGAGTCGAACCCCGGTTTTCGGACTGAGAACCCGATGTCCTAGGCCACTAGACGATGGGGGCGAGTGGTCCGCAGACGGTACCAATCGGCTCGCTGGTTTTCAAGATGCCGAGCCATCGCTCGGCCGAGGACCACGGACGACACGCGAACGAAAACCCCGGGCTCGCCCCAGCAGAAACCCCATCCCAAATCCAAAGGCCGCCAGGGCCGCCGTCACTGCCCAAACCCGGCGAGCAACCATCCGGTCAATCTCCTCTCGATCGAGGGCTCCCTTCAGCCGGGCCGTCGCTTCGGCCACCGCCACCGTCGGCGGCCCACCGCGTCGCTGCGACCCGCCCGCTGTAACGAGCCGCTCGAATGAATAGCTCTTTCCGAACTCAGAATCAGCGCTCCACGCCAGCGGCAGACCCGTCGCTCGTGGTGACATGCCCTGCGACGCTGCCAGCTGATCAAGTTCCTCGAGAAGATCTGCCGGCGTCTGAAACCGGTCTTCAGGCTCCTTGGCAAGCAGCCGCTCAATCACGTCGGCGACTGCGGCTGGAAAGTCTGGCTGTAGCGTCAACAGTGGTGTCAGCGGCTCTTTCGCATGGGCCAGTGCCACCGCCACGCCAGTTGTTCCCCGATAGGGCGGCTGGCCAGCAACAAGATGATAGGCCGTTGCTCCCAGCGAATAGAGATCGCTCCGAATATCGACCGAGCCACCACGCGACTGCTCCGGGCTCATGTAGAGCGGCGTCCCAAGGGCCATACCAGTCTGCGTCAGTTCAAGATTGTCGTGCAACACTCGGGCCAGCCCAAAGTCGGCAACTTTGACTTCACCCCGTGGTGTCACCAGCAGGTTTTCTGGCTTGATGTCCCGATGCACCACCCCTGCTGTTGCCGCCCGGTCGAGCGCGGAGGCAACCTGCATCAGCACGCTCAGGACAGCCGCAGGCCCCAGCGGACCCCGCTCTTTTAGCCAGACCCGCAACGTCGGCCCGGCCACAAACTCCTCGGCCAGAAAGTGCACCCCATCGCTGCAGCCCACCTCGTGAATCTGCACAATGTTGCCATGCACCAACGCGGCCGCAGCTCGAGCCTCTTGGGCAAATCGATCAATTGCCTCGGCATGTGCCAGCGTCGCCGTCCGCAGCACCTTCACCGCCACCCGGCGTTGGAGCGACGCCTGCTCGGCAACATAGACATCAGCCATGCCGCCACTTCCCAGACACGTGAGAAGCCGATATCCTCCGAGAGTGCGGCCCGACAGGTCGGGTTCACGCGATGTGGCGGCCGGTTGGTGCTGCATTGATTCTCGTTGATGCCCCTCTCGGAATGGCGGGCAAATCGACTCACAATCCCTCTCAAGAGTATCTCGCGAAGGAGCCCCCATGGCAAAGCCCACCGCCAAAGAACTTCAGCAAGCCGCCCAAGCCGTCGACCTTGATGGCTGCACCTACGAGGTTACCCTCGAGACCACGGCCGGACCCATCCGGCTGATCCTCGACCCAGCCAAGGCCCCCGGCCACGTCCGAAACATGGTCGCGTTGGCCGAAAGCGGGTTTTATGACAACGGCTGCTTCCACCGCGTCATCCAAGGGTTCATGATTCAGGGCGGCTGCCCCGAGGGCAGCGGGCGAGGCGGGCCTGGCTACCAGATTCCAGCCGAATTCAATGACACCCCCCACGAGCCGGGCGTGCTGTCGATGGCCCGCACGAGTGATCCTGACTCCGCCGGCAGCCAGTTTTTCATCTGCCTGGAAAAGGTCCCCCACCTCGACGGTCAGTACACCGCCTTTGGCAAAACAGCCGATGACGCCAGCCTGGATGTCGTCAAGGCAATCGGGAATGTTCCCACCGGTGCCGCCGACCGCCCTCAGCAGGACGTGACGATCACCAAAGCGACCGTCACGAAAACGCCCAAGGCCTAAGGTGGCCAGTGTGCGACGACAACGTGCCCGCGTAGCGGCAGCGGCTACTGGCGACTTCGCCAGATCAGCCGCAGGCCAAACATCATCAACGACAGGCCACCCGCTGCGGTAAGCAATGCCTGCCCGTTCGTGAAGACGTTGAAGTGACCGAGCACCCCAGGGGGAATCTCCCAGGTTCCCGGCCACGACCAGCCTGAACCGGCTGCTGGCTGCGTGGGACGTGGTGCGTTGATTGGCTGAGGGCCTGTCATCTGCCGCGGCACCGCAACCGCAGCCGGCATCACCTGCGGCCGCCGCTGCTCAGGCAAGGAGGCGGCTCCAGTGGCTGCTGATCGCTGACTGGCCGCACCCGTCGGAGAATTTGCGGCTGCAACGGCAGCCGGCATGACAGCTGGGCCAACCGGCGGCTCAAACCCGTCAGAGCCGACGCTCGCGAGAAACGCCCGGAGCCGACTCACGCAACTGCCCACTGTGCGGCCCTCCCCTTCACCAAAGAGCACGCCAGCCAACTGACCGTTGGCGTCGAGTATTGGTCCACCGGAATCACCCTGACGGGCCGGTGCTGCCAGTTCAACCAGTTCCTTGGGGTAGCCCGTGCCGGGTGATAGATATTCCGTGCAGCGGCCCGCCTGCGCTCGGTAGGCTCCCCGCCCATAGCCGGCAATTGAAAGCGGCTCACCTGGCACCGGGTTGTGATCCGCGAGCGAAACCGGTGTGGCTGGTGGCTTCCAGACCGAGATGGCGGCCAGGTCCCAGGCCTCGTCACATCGCACCACCGTTCCCGCAGACTGAAATCCATCCGGGAACTGCACCAGCACGGCAGAGCGGCTGTCGCGGACGACATGCCAGTTGGTCAGCACCAGCCCCTGGGTTGCATTGGCATCCACGAGCACCCCCGAGCCCAGCGACACGCCACCGGGCTCTGGCGCGATGATTCGCACCACGGCTGGGTGAGGCGTCTGCCCGCTCAGCAGATAGTCCGAGAACAGATCTGGGTCGAACGGCTGCGGCTGCCCCCAGCCTGCGTTGCTGCCAAACCAGCTCTGGGCCAGGGCACCGGCCGGCATGCTCGCCAAAAGGATCGCGACGACAAGGCTCCACCCGGCTTGCTTCACGCAAACCATTCGTCGCAAGGCGGCGAACCGTCTCCGGCCGGGCTGTTGCATTGTTCTCTCCCGCCGGCGGACTCGGCTGCGATCTAGCGGGGCATCCGCCGCAGATGCTGCCGCTCCTCCTCGCGGGCCACGATTCGTCGCAACAACTCGGCCCGCAATTGCTCGCGTTCACGCGACGGGGCCAGCCGTCGGGCCACCGCGTCGTGCTGGGGACTCGACGGTCTCCCCACACTCATCACCAGGCTTCCGTCATGGCTCATCCCTGACTCCCTCTTGATGTCGTGGCAGCCGGCAACGCCACACC
>WTHB01000172.1 GCA_011523305.1 Planctomycetaceae bacterium
CCTCAAGGAAACTAGTCGAAGCGGTGCTGGCGTACAATTGGGTGAACACCCGACACGCCCCTAGCCGGTGGGGGCGTCGGGCCGGGCCCCGCTTTTCTTCATTTTCCCGTCGGCGCGGGCGAAAGTGCCAAAATCATCATTTCCCCGGGTTTTTTCCCTCAGTTCGGAGCAGGTTTGGGAGAAGTGTCACGGCATTGATCACTCCGGATTGGACCAAGGGGAATGCGCCGCGATGCGGCGACTGGTGGGAAGGCCCGCGAGTCAGTCCGGTACAGCTCCAGCTGGCACAACGCCACTCAGGTCAGGTGACAAGCGGCTGGCTGCCCTGCCATTAGGTTGCCAGCCGCCTCAGCAGCCGCAGGTTGCGGATGTCATTGGCCGGGTCGGGCTTGCCGTCGGCACCCTCCTTGGGTGTTTCCAGGATAAAGGGCACAGTTTTGAGTTTGGGATGGCTCACCAGCAGCTTGAAGGCAGCCCGACCGATCTTGCCACCGCCGATCGCTTCGTGCCGGTCAACATGCGAGCCCTGCTCACGCTTGGAATCGTTGGCATGAATCACCTTCAGGCGGGATAGACCAATGGTGGCGTCGAACTGCCGCAGGGTGTCGTCAAGAGCGGCTTTGGGGCTGAGCGGGTAGCCAGCCGCAAAGACGTGGCAGGTATCGAGGCAGACTGCAACGCGACCTCGCAGAGTCTTCGCGCGGTCGATCCGCTTGAGCATGGCGGCGATCTCCTCAAACGTGTCGCCGAGGCACGACCCCTGGCCGGCCGTGGTTTCAATCAGGATGCCACTGCGCAGGGTTTTTGTTCGCCGCAGGGCGTCGGCGATGCCGTCGGCGGCCCGCCGAACCGCCACGGCCCGGTCCTGCTCGCCAGCCGCGCCGGGGTGGATGACCACCCAGGGAATACCGAGCAGGTCGGCTCGTTCCAACTCGATGACCAGCCCGGCAATCGACTTCTCCCGCAGGCTGTCGTCGGCTGATGCAGGGTTGATCAGATAGGAGTTGTGGGCGACGACCAGTTTCAGGTCGGCCTCGGCCACAGCCTGCCGAAAGGCAGCCGCCACCTCAGGGTCGAGCGGCTTGACCGCCCACTGGTTGATGTTGCGGGTGAACACCTGCAGGCAGTTACAGCCAGTCTCCACGGCGCGGTCCACCGCCTTTGGCAGGCCTCCGGCGATGGAATGATGGGCCCCAAAGAGGCGGGCGGAGCCAGCCCGGGGTGAAGCAGTGGAAACGCGGGGCATGGGGTGTCTCACGAGGGTGTCGAAACGGGATGAGCCTGCCGGGGAAGCCTGGCAGGCCGAAGGCGTCGCGCGGTGGCGGCAACCGAGCGGTATTTTGCTCGATCGGGCATGACGTCGTACACTGCAAAAGATGATGAGGTTCGGACGGTCCACGTGTGCATGGGGTTGAGTCGATGACCATCTTCCTTTCGATTGCCGTGCTCGCGATCGGTGTGTTGACCGGTCTGCTGCTGAACTCGTTTGTTATTCGCCCCCTCCAGGCTGCACGTCAGATGGAGCGACTGGGCCGGCAGCAGCGGGACTTCCGCCGGCAGCGGGAGCAGCTTGAGGCCAAGTTTGTCGACCGGGCTGGCTCAAGCGGCAAGCCCCGGGGGCTCCGCTGGAGCGATGTCGCCTTTGAGGATGAGGTCAGCTATGCCCGTGACCGCAAGTCGGGACAGTTGCGGGCACTGGTCGCCATCGAGGTCTGCTTCGAAGCGATTGAAGGCGGCGGCATGGAAGAGGTTGAGGCCGTCTCAAATGTGCGGGCGGCCACCGCCGAGTTCCTGCACGACGGCACGGCCTGGACCACCGCTGGCCGCGTCTTCTTCAATCTCGCCCCCAAGGGGTTGATCCGCTACCTGCACACCGATCTGGAATCGGTCGAGCGAGTTGCCGGCGTGGTCTGACCGCCGACAGCCCGAACACGCGAGCCGGCCAACCGCCTTGCCAGGTGGGCGACCGGGAACTCTGGCAGTTGCTCAAGCGTGGTAATCAGGGCGAACGGTGCCGGTCGGTGACGGCCCGCTGAGGGGCCTCCGGGAGCCCGAAAAAGTAGCCCCGCTGCCCGCAGCCACCCGATACCCTCTGCGGGGAAGCGGACCAGGGAAGCGGCATTGGGGAGGCATGCGTGTGGGGGCAAGACGGCGAGTGTCGAAGGGCTGGCTAGCCGGGCTGCTGCTGCTCGGGGTGCTGCTGGGCGGCCTGCCCCAGCCGGTCGCGGCAGCGCCGGCGGCTTCCGCGATGGCCCCTGGTTCCGGGCAGACGCAGCAGGAACGCTGCGCGGCGGCCGAGGGCTTTCTCAACGACACCTGCGAATACTGCCGGGCCGCAGACCGCATGCGGAAGGACTGCGAGCACCTCACGGTGGAGGCTTACTATGCCGCCGCCGAGGCCGCCTGGAATGCGATCTGGTCAGCGCCGGAATCGCCCGCCGTGGTGGACGAGGCGACGAATGCCTACAGTGAATCCTTGGCCAAGCTGCTTCAAACTGCCCGCGAACAGGGCCGGCTTCGGGCCGATGGCCTCTGGGTGGGCTCCCGCTACAAGCCGATCTGCATTCCCGTGGTCGTCCGTGGGCTGCCAGCTGTCACGGCGGTGATTGAAAGCATTGAACCGCACCTGCCCCCGGAAGATACCCGTATCGCACGGCGGTATGCCCGACCCGGCTTCGGCTGGCCGGTCTCGGTGCGGCTGAAGCCCGGCACGCCTGGCACGCTGGAGGGTGACTTTGATCCGCCGCGGCTGTCACTGGCGGCCACGGCGGTGTTGCGATTTGAGCCACCCGGCGCCGAACAGCCGCTCCATGCCCTGGCCGGGCCGCTCTACCGCGAGCCGGCCCCGGCAGTGCTCGATCTGGTCGACCCCACCGAGGTTGGTGGGGTGCACATCGGGCCGGCCCGGCCCGTGTTGTCGGCTGACCTGACGACCCCGCTGCTCGACATGCTGGCGGTGATGCCGAAGTCGGGCGTGGAGGGGTTCCTGCAGCCCTTTGGGGGCGGCGATACCGAACCACGGCTTGAGTTTTTGCAGCCGCATGTGCGGGGCCGGATTCCGGTGGTCTTCATCCACGGCCTGGCCAGCGATGAGGGCACCTGGTTCGATCTGCTCAACGACCTACGGGCCTGTCCGCTCTTTCAGAAATACTACGAGCCCTGGGTCTACCACTATCCAACGGGAGC
>WTHB01000020.1 GCA_011523305.1 Planctomycetaceae bacterium
AGAGCACCGGACTGCCGGCGCCGCCTGAGTCGATTGAGACAGCCGGCCGGTCGTGGCAGGAGGCGCAGCAGGTGTTGGCGGCGGAGGTGCAGGTACACCTTGAGCTGCCACCGCCGCCGCGGGAGTGCGTCTGGGAAGAAATCTGGGCCTGGCTGAAGCCCCGCCGGTCAGGGTTTGATCTCACGGTGAGCCGAGCCTACGCCACAGCTGGACGCGGCGTTCGCTGGGCGGCCGGCCGGCTCGGGGTGCTGCCGACACCACAGGCCCGCCAGGAAGACTTTGCCGCAGGCGAGCGAGATGCGCTGAAGCGGGCGTTGGGTGACTTTATCGACCGACTGGACCGGGCCTGCCGTGAGAATCGCCACATTGAAGACCTCTTTGGCGAGCGACTGCGTCGCGGTGACCGGGCGGCCTGGTTTGCCGATCTGGAGCGGCGGCAGCGAGACCTGCCGCTGGTGACCGAAGACTACCGGCAGCAGGTTCGCCGTGAGCTGGATCAGTTCAACGCAAGCCACCCCGAAACCGTCCGCTGGATTCTTGCGGGTTTAAATGTTGGGGCGGCGATGCGACCAGCAGTGACGGTGGCCCTCTGGTCGGCTGGTGCGGCAGCGGTGCCGGCAGCGGCGGCAACAGCGGGGGGGCTGTCGACGCTGGTCCATCACGTTGGGGATGTGGTGGTGGGAGCGGCGGCCAGCCTGGCCGGGGAAGGGGCGATCGGAGCCACCGTGGCTGGGATCAAGCCGCTTTTGGATCGTCTGTTCGCGGGCTGGGCGGTGGAACGAGGTCGCATTCTTGCTGAAACCTTGCAGACGGTGGTGTTGGGAGACACCCTCACTGAGATGCAGCACCGCGCAACCGCTGGCCAGCGTTCGGAACTTGGTGCTCTGCGGCCCATTCTCGACCGCTGTCGCCACCGTCTGTCCGCTGCCACCGGGAGAGCCCAACCATGAGCCGACCTGATCCTGCTGAAAGTGACATGGTTCAGCCACAGCGGGTCGCCGCTGGTGGTGATGAGTTCACTCGATTCGATGCGTTGGTCGCTGGTGTGGAACGCTGGTCGACGTCTCTGCCAGGCTGGCTTCCCGCGCAGACCATCGAGACGGAGTGGCAGGAGGTTGCCGTCCGGCTCGACCACATGCGGCAGGAACTGGCTCGGGTTTTGGTGGTGGGCGTGGTGGGAGGAACGGGCACGGGCAAGAGTACGCTGGTCAATGCGCTGGCTGGTCGAGCGGTGACCGAGGCGGGTGACCTGGCCCGACCGACGACCCGGCAGCCTGTTGTGGTTGCCGGTGATCGCCTCGATATCGACTGGCTGCCACATGAGGAGATGGGGGCTCGCCTGGTGCGGAGCGATGCGCCGGCGGTCAGCGGGATTGTGCTCATCGACTGTCCTGACCCGGACACGCAATCGCTGGCAGAGACACCGATTCCGGTTAGCGGTGAAACACCCGCTGCGGGCAACCAGAACCGAGATCGGCTGGAGATGGTCTTGAAGCACTGCGATGTGCTGCTCTTGGTGAGCACAGCCCAGAAGTATCGTTCGTGGCTGGTTGCCCGCGAGGTGGCTGCCTTTGCACCGGGGCGGCCGCTGCTGTTTGTGCAGACCCATGCCTCCCGCGACCCCGACATTCGTGAAGACTGGCGGCGTGAACTCGAGACGCAGGGCTTCGCGGTCCCCCGCATCTTCCGCCTCGATGGGGTTGAGGCGACCGCCCGAGCGGCCTCAGGGCAGCCCCCGGCCGGCGACTTTCAGGCGTTGCTGGCTGCGATTGACAGTGAACTGGTCGGTCGTGCGGCCCGCCGGGTACGGCGCACTGGTGTGTTTGACTTAACGGCGTGGTTTCTTGAGCGGGCAGGAGCCCAGCTTGCGGCAGTCAGGCCGGCGGTGGCCGGGCTGGAAGCAGGGGTTCAGGCCGAGACAGCTCGGCTGGAGAGTCTGGTGGCTGCCGGTGTGGAAAGTGAGTTACGCGCCTCGCGACAGACCTGGCAGCGGTTGATTGACGATGAGGTTTCCGCCCGGTGGCAGGGTGGAGCCTTTGCTGCCTTCCTCCATGGTGTGGCGGCTGTTCGTGGCATGTGGGGCCGGGCCCGGATGCAGGCGGGGCTGGTTGGGAGACTGCTTGCCAGCAGTGGGGAACAGGCTGCGGGTGTGCCGGCCGGTGGCTGGCAGTCGGTGGCGGAGTTGGGGCTGACCAGCGGTGAGATTGAGCAGTCGCGCAGTGTGTTGGCGGGACAGGCTGAACAGGCGGGGGCGTTGCCACCCTTGGTTGACCCGGCGCGGCTGTCGACCCAGGCAGCAGGGGCAGGGGAGGACGTGTTGCTCAGGCGGGCGGCTGGCTGGCTGGCGGGTGGCATGGATCGCGTGGTGGCCCAGCGGCGGCAGCAGATTGATCGCGGACTCTTTCGAGGGCTGTTTGAACTGCTCTTTACCGGGCTCTTCATGGCAGTCCTGCTGCGTGCCGGTCTCTCGTTTTTTGGAGGGCGTCTCTGGGCCGGGGAAGCGACGGGCTCGGGCTTCCTGCAAGAAGCGTTATTGTGGATTTTGCTATGGGGGTTCTTTTTGCGCTGGGTTGTCTTGCGGCTGATGCGGGTCGGCCTTGATCGTGATCTGGCCCTCGTGCTTGAGCAGTTGCCCGAAGCACGACTGACGGAGCCGCTGGTGGCTGAGTACGCCCATGCGGCGAGAGAAATGCAGCGATATCTGGCGGACGCTGATCGATTGACGGCGGAGGCACAGGCATTGGTTGCCGGCAACGAGACGGGACCGGGCGACCTGGGCCGACTGCGAATGCACGACTCGGCCTGACATGGTTGCGAGAGAAACCGGCCGTTTTCCCGCCGGCTGGATGCCAGCGTGTTCGTTGCAAGTGGCCGTTGGCTGTGAGCAACGTGCAGGCGGAGCGAAGCCAGGATGGCTCGCTCCGCGCGACAGACGGCCATAAAAAAACTCCGCCCGGGGTTGGGCCCCCCGGGCGGAGATCACTGGCCGAAGTCGGGCAACGGTTATCCGTTCGACCGAACGTTTACACTCACTTGGCGGTCACTGTCCGGCTGACAGCAACGATCTTGACACCGTTGTCGACCGCAGCGGAAGCGTCCGGAGTCGGAGCGACTGGGGCTTCGATCCCGCAAGCGGGCTCGCAACCGCAGGCTGGCTCGCAACCGCAAGCTGGCTCGCAACC
>WTHB01000142.1 GCA_011523305.1 Planctomycetaceae bacterium
AAACCCAATGTGCTGGGTATCGGCGAGATTGGCCTGAACAAGAACTCCCGGAACGAACTGACGATTCTGGAGGAGCAGATTGACCTGGCCAATCGGCACGACCGGCTGATCCTCGTCCACACGCCGCATCTCGAGGACAAACTCAAGGGAACCAGACTCACCATGGACGCCCTGAAGAGTGCCGGCATCGACCCGGGCCGGGTGTTGATCGACCATGTCGAGGAGCACACGGTGGCCGAGGTACTCAACCGCGGCTATTGGGCCGGCATGACGCTCTACCCAGACAGCAAGTGCACACCCCAGCGAGCGGTGGACATCATCGAGTGTTACGGCAACGAGCAGCTCTGGATCAACTCAGCGGGCGACTGGGGGCCAAGCGATCCGTTGTCGGTACCGAAGTGCCACGTCGAGATGCGGCGGCGGGGGCATACCCAGAAACTGGTGGAGAAGATCAGCCTGGAAAACCCAGTGGCGTTCCTCAGCCAGAGCGGCCGGTTTTCGGTGCCAGACAGAAGCAATGGATGAGGCCTTCCGGCGGTAGCGGTTTGGTGTTTAGGCCGCTTCTTTTGAGGTTTTTGTCTCGAACCCATGCTTCTGATCGTCCAGCATCAGCCGGCCAAGCCACTGGTGGTCATCATGGTCGGTCAGGGCGTAGCCGAGCGAGCGATAGAGGGAGACCGCCGGGGCGTTGTCTTTGTAGACCTTGAGCCGGACTGAAGCTGCCCCGCGCATTCGGGCAAGATCGTGGAGGTGGGCCAGCATGATGCAGGCCAGACCTTGCCCGCGAAAGCCCGGATGCACTGCGATGCCGAGACTCGGTTCGGCATAGCCTTCATCCCAGCCCCGCAGCATGCCGTAGGCAACGGCCTCGCCCCGTTCGAACCCGAAGCGGTAAATGTCGTTGGTATCGACGCCTGCGGGAGAGTGCCCGCGGGTCAGGTGTAGGGCCTCTTCGCTCGTGAACGGATGCGGGTGAAACCGCTGGGTATCCCCCGATTGCACCAACTCAGTGAACAGACGGTTAATGGCCGTCTCATCAGCAGGCTCGGGACCACGGATCAGCATCAGGATGCCTGGCACAGGGTGAGGGGGCAGGATTGCACCCTGCCGGAAGTCTGTAGAAATACAGACTCAAACGGCAGCCCCCAAGGTCACTTTTCAGGCCTTGTTTTTCGGGTGGCGTGACCCTGGCCGGCCAGTCTGTTGCACCTGCGTCAGCGAGACAAAGCCATCGCTGCCGGCTGGGCCATTGGAGGGTGGCTGACAGGGCGGGGCGGCGAGCCGCCGCCAGAGGTGTCGGCCGAGCCAGAGCCCCGCAGCGGCGACAATCAGAATGGCGATGGCGTCTTGCATGGGGGCGGCTCCGGAAATCGGCTACCAGCCCAGCGCCGTGCCGGTTTGATAGGTGATGAAGGCTCCCAGCCAGGCGAGTGCCGTCATGTAGCTGAAGGTGACCACCGGCCAGACCCAGCTGCCGGTTTCCTTGCCGATCACCACTAGGGTGCTGGCACACTGCGCACAAAGCGAGAAAAAGACCATGATCGAGAGAGCGACCGGCAGGGTAAAAACTTTGCGGTCGGTGCCGTCCCAGGTGGCCGCTCGCAACTGGCGAATGAGCAGGCTCGCTCCTTCTTCCTCCCCCGGGTCAACGTCGCCGAGGTTGTAGATCACCCCGAGCGTTCCGAGCACGACCTCGCGGGCTGGAAAACTGGCCACAGCGGCACAGCCCAGCCGCCAGTCCCAGCCAAGCGGTGCCACCACCGGTTCGATCAGCCGCCCTGCCCGCCCAAGAAAACTCTGTCGGAGCGCCTCACCCTGTCGTTCCGCTGCTTCGACACCAGCAGCCGGTTCGTGTGCTGGCCGTGGATAGGTTCCCAAGGCCCAGATGATGATGCTCACCGCGACAATCAACGTGCCGGCACTCTGGAGGAACGATACGGCTGCCTCGCGAACCCGCTCCAACACCACAGCGAGCTGCGGCCACCGCCAACTGGGTAGCTCCATCACAAAGGGCTGCGGGGGACCGCGAAAAATGGTCCGTGAGAGAAGAAACGCAACCGCTGCGGCGACCACCACACCCAGGGCATACATCGCCGCCAGCACCACCGCTGGCAGTCGCAGCCACGAGACACCCACGGCAACATTGGGGATGAAGGCCCCACAGAGCAGGAGATAAACCGGCAGCCGGGCCGAGCAGCTCATGAGCGGCGCGACGAGAATCGTCAGCAGCCGGTCACGGCGGTTCTCAATGGTGCGGGCCGCCATGATGCCGGGAATGGCACAGGCAAAACTCGACAGCAGCGGAATGAATGATTTGCCGGACAGGCCGACACAGACTAGCAGCCGATCCATCAGGAAGGCCGCCCGGGATAAGTAGCCACAGCCTTCAAGGATCGCAACAAAAAGAAACAGAATGGCAATCTGTGGCAGGAAGATTACCACTCCGCCAACGCCGGCGATGAGGCCATCAACCACCAGAGATTTGATGGTGCCGTCGGGTAGGACCGCTTCAGCTCCGATTGCCAGCATGTCGATGCCACCGGAGATCATGTCCATCAGCGGGGCTGCCAGCCAAAAGATGGAACTGAAGATCGTGAGCATGGTCGCAATGAACACCAGCGTGCCCCAGAGCCGGTGGGTGAGCAGGCTGTCGAGTTGGTCGCTGAGAGAGCGCCGGTGATGATTCTGCCGAGAAACCACCCGCTGAATGACCTCGTCGATCCAGACATAGCGGGCAATGGCTTCGGCGGCGTCAGATGATCTCGCCGGATCAGCACTCCTCAGGCAGGCTTCCAGCCGTGCAGGCAGAGTTGGTGCCTGCCAACTGCTCGACTCAACCAGCATGTCCGCGAGTCGTCCGATACCCTGCCGTCGCGGTGCCACCACGCTGACAACCGGACAGCCGAGTTCCTGGGAGAGGGCCGCCGTATCAATGACGATGCCCCGGGCCTCGGCCACATCACCAAGCGTCAGAGCAACAAGAACCGGGAGTCCAACGGCAACTGCCTGGCTGACGAGATAGAGGTTACGAGCAAGATTGGTTGCATCAGCCACCACGACAACACAGTCGGGCCGGGTGACACCCTTGATCTGGCCCTGCAACACGTCGGCAACCACCTGCTCGTCAGGGCTCTTGGCGAGCAGGCTGTACGTACCTGGCAGGTCAATCAGTTCGATGCCGTGGCCCCGGTGACGGAACCGGCCCACCTTTTCTTCAACGGTGACGCCGGGGTAGTTGCCGACCCGGGTGGGAATGCCAGCGAGTGCTGAAAAGAGCGTACTTTTGCCGGTATTGGGATTGCCAAGCAGGGCAACGGTCAACTGGCCCGGGGGCTGACCTGATGGCAGTGACGGCCGCTCGGGCGACTCAAAAACCTCAGCGGAAGCCATCGTCCATCCCAATCAGAAGGCGGGAGTCAGCCGGAGATAGCGACCCGGGCCGCTTCGTTGCGACGGATCGAGAGCCGGTAGCCACGCAGTTCGAGTTCCAGCGGGTCGCCCAGCGGTGCCGTGTTGATGACCTTCACCTGCACGCCTGGCGTCAGGCCCATCTCAAGCAGCCGCAGCGAGGTGGCATCATCGCCAGCGACATCGGCCACACTGGTCGTTGTTCCAACAGACACCGATTCAAGGGAAGTCATGCAGCGGTCCAAAGGGTCGTGTGGGGGGCCTACTTTTTGGTGCCTGTTCCATGCACCTTCTGTCGGCAGCGGTTCGAATACCGCTTGAGCCGCAATTGAGAATCATTCTCAATACGAACGCCCTATCGTAGGCTGCGGTTGGCAGCCGAACAAGGGGCTGCCACATGAGGCTGGAAGAAGGCGGGCCCGACACAGAAAATTGGCGGAGGGAGCACAGGTATGGCTAGCGGTCTTTTCATCAGTGGCACCGATACCGACGTCGGGAAGACAGCGGTGGCCGTGGCGGTGCTTCGGCAGGGAGTGGCGGCAGGCCTCGTCTGTCGGGCCTGTAAGCCGGTCGCCAGCGGCGTTGGCAGCGGGGTATCAGATGCAACCCGCCTCTGGCAGGCGGCCGGATCCAGCGGTCCTGAAGAAGCAGTCTGCCCTCAGGCATTTGCCGCGGCTGCAGCGCCTGAGCAGGCTGCTGCCGCCGAAGGTCGGCAGGTTGATGAGGCATTGCTGCGAACCTGTCTGCAGCCTCATGCTGGGGCTGACTTGGTCGTGGTCGAAGGCGCTGGTGGGCTTTTCTCACCCCTGTCGCCGACCATGCTCAACGCCGATCTGGCCCGGGAACTCGGTCTGCCAGTGGTGCTTGTCGATACCGCCCGGCTTGGCCTGATCGGACGTACCCTGGCAAGCGTCACGGCGGCCCGGGCCGTCGGGCTGACTGTGGCGGCGGTGGTGATTTCCGAAGTGACTGCTGCAGATGAGCACGACGAGGCGGCGGACAGTCCGGCGGTCATTGCCCGCGCGTCCCTGGCTGACATCCGCCGCCGTCTGCCCGACCTGCCGATCGGCTGGCTGGGCCACAACGCCAACCGGGTCAAGCCGCTGATCGACTGGCAGCAGTCCGCTGCTCCGTTGGCGTTGGGCTGACAATCAGAATCGATCTCGTCAGGACCCGGTGCGAAGGTGGGCCGCGGCGGCTGCATCTTGGTGGGTCGTGGCGGTCGCCAGCCTGCTGACGTCGAGCTGCAGGGTCACCTGCCAGCAGCCGCTGGCATCGGGGGTGACAATCCAGTGGGGCATCACCACCACCGACTGGTGCACCAGTTCAAAGCCCCCCTCGGACTGGCTGACCGATTCGATTGGGAAGGTCCAGATGCCAGCCTGACCACCATTGCTGGCGACTTGGCAGTTGAGCGTGGCCCGAATGTCAAGCCAGTCATCCTCGAGGGTCAGTTGATCAACCTCTTTCAGATCGAGCTGGCTGCCAAGGTGGCCACGTTCAATGCCATGCCCATCTCGAAAGCAGCGGCCTGCCGCCTGCGCTGGCAGGCCGGCAAAGTTGAATTCCACCGCGAGGTGTTGGCAGAAGTTGGCAGGTAACCCTTCCAGCTTGTAACCGATCTCAACCCGGTCGGTGCCAGCGGACAGGGTGATGGCCTTGGAGAGCTTCAGCGGAATCCCCCAGACGTTGCCCCGCCGTGAGAGCAAAACCTGCATGCGGTCAGGGTTGCGACGGATACTCGCCTCATAGCCACCGCTGGCGAAATCGCCCCGCTCAAGGGCTTCACCAGCCGCCACGGCGTCGGCCCGGGCATCGATGTCGTAGAAGTGATCGATCAGACTCTTGCGGCGGGTGCTGTCATAGCGGACCATCCGCTCAAGCCCCTCCTGTTTGAAGGTGGCTAACTGGGATGCATCGATGATGCTGCGGGCCTGGCCGGGCCCGGCCAGCACCTGCTCGTGATAGGCCTCCGGCCGGCGATCGAGGGTGGCCAGCAGATTGTGCCGTTGCTGCCGCAAGTCCAGTTCATAAAGCATGCCCCCGGCGGCCGGCGCGATCCAGCAATCCAGATGTTCGTTCGACAGCCGCACTTCGGTTCGTCCGTCAAAGTCATAGTCTGAACTGACAGCCTCCACCCAGGCAGCCGGTCGTCCCTCAGCCCGGTCGAGGGCATTTTCGGCTGTGATCAGTTCGCGGTAGATCGCGTTGCGAAGATGGGGCAGGTAGATGCCACCAAAGGCACCGTGCCAGTAGGCACAGTTGCACTGGCCCCGATAGGTTGCCGCCACCGCGTCGTCGTAGGCCTGGCTGTCGACTGGGCCGGTGGCTCCGAGCCGGGCCAGCCGGTTGCTCACCACTAGCATCCGGGCATACATCTCGTTGGCTTCTGGGTAGCGATGCCGAAAGTTGCGCCAGGAACCGCCTCGCACAAAGGGGGCAAGCGCCGCCAGACTGGGATCCGTCGCCGCAGCCTGCCGGCCCCGGATGCAGGCGAGTTGCTGGGCCGGTGGCAGGACCCACTCGGTCATCTCGCGATAGCTGCATTCCGGCAGCCAGATGGTTCCGGCTGGGGGTTCGTCGCGGACCACCTCCGAAGGAAGCGACATGCTGATCCAGTCTTGGTTGGCTTCGAGCAGCCCGAAGAACCGCTCCAGCCAGCCTTCCTCAAAACAGGTGCGGTGAGTATCGGGCCAGACGCCAAATTTTTCACCGTCATCACCGAAAACAGCAATCGCACCATCCCGCCGCGAGGCGAGCAGTCGTAAGTGGTCGATGGTGGCTTCCGGTGCGGCGAATGGAATGACATAGCGGAGGCGTTCACTCACCGGGAAGACGGTCAGCGTCTTTCCGTCCCCTTCTGTCAGCCAATGCCGGTCGAGTTGTTCGTCAACCAGGCCGGCTGCCTTGAAGTGGGAATCATCGAGGATTGTCCACTCGATCCCCGCCGCAGCCAGGTCGGCGGTCATGCTCGGATCCCAGACCCGTTCGGCAACCCACATGCCAGAGACCGCAGTCTTGAGGCGGTGTTCCAGCCAATCGGTGTAGCGACGAATCTGGCCGATGCGATCCCAAGAGGGCAACATCGCCAGCACCGGCTCCGCAAAGGCACCGCCGACAATCTCGATCTGCCGGCGGGCAGCGAGGGCCGCCAGCCGGTCGAGGTACTCAGGATGATGGGCCTCCAGCCACTCGGCCAGCGGGCCACTGGTGTGGAGACCGATGCGAATCTGGGGATGCCGCTCAAGCAGGTCGAGAAAGGGGCGGTAGCTGTCGTGATAGGCCTGTTCAAACACCCCGTCAAAATTGCCGACGGGCTGGTGGTCGTGAACGACAAACACGAAGCGAATGGAAGCGGTCATCAGCAGAGATCCAGGTGAGGAAAAACTCTTGCTGATTTTCGGGGCTAAACACGTCCGCGCCAAACGCCAGCCTCAGGAAATTGGCTGCGAATACGGCTGTGGTGGTGAGCCGGTGTTCCGGCTGGAACGGCTGGGAAAACTGGCCGGTGCCCGACCGCTGGCAGGCAGGGCGATACAGCCGTCGGCACGTGGTGAGCAGACCGTCCGAAAGCCAGTACGGCTGATCCAATCATCAGTCGTCCCAGCAGCCTGTTGCCCGGAGGGCCGCCGCGGCGTTTCGGGGTGGCATCGTGGTGATGTGACAGCCTGTTCCCAGTTCGAACCCGGCCAGAGGCGTCAGCCGCGGCAGAATTTCCAGATGCCAGTGCCAGTGTGGGGCAAGCTGGCGGATGGCTGATTCTGCCGTCGAGGGAAATTGGTGGAGCCACCAGTTGAAGCTTGCCCCTGGCACCAGCCGCTGGAGTGCCGCAACGGCGGCATGCGTCAGGCTGGCAACAGCCCTGAGTTGCGTTGGTGAGGCGTCGTGAAAAAATGCCGCCGGTCGCTCCGTGACTAGCCAGACTTCAAACGGCTGACGCGGCGCGGCCGGCACCAGGGCCACCAGATCACCCCGTCGGCAGAGAATCCGGGCGTCGGCGTCGGCGTCCGCAATCGTCCGCTGAAACAGCTCAGGAGCGGTTGTCAACTGTTGGCATTTCGCCCGGATGGTTGGCGGCACGTGGTCGATCGCAATCAGCTGACTGTGGAGGTGGGCCAGCGAGGCACCAGCGGCCAGACCACCATTCTTGAACAGGGTGGCCCAGGCCAGATCCTTGCGGTCCGCGAGATCAGCGAGGCGTTGTCGGCAGAGTTCCCAGACCCCAAGCCAGTCACCTAATGCGATAGCAAGAATTGAATCGACATGGGCTGCCGCCTCGACAATCACTTCATGCACACCGTGGGCTGGGCGAATGACTGTCTTCGGTTCACCGCCCGGGGAACCAGCAACCGCTTGCTGCTCTGTCAGCGGCTCGACCACGGGATAGCGGTTGGGAATGATCCGAGCCTTCCACGGCGTGCTCGGGTCTTCAGGCCAGCGGCTCACGGCAGCTGGCGTCAGGTGCTCATGGCCCGCGCAGAACGGACAGGGAGGCGACTGCCCGTCCTCCAGATCACTCGGACGGATGGCCCGCCTGGGGGCGATGAACACCTCCCGGGCAGCAAGCCGGTCATGGTGCAGGGCAGGTGGTCCGGGATCGTCAGGGGCAGGAACATCGGGCATCGGGAGACTCATGAGAGAAAAGCAGGGTGATGCCGCCAGGGGCAGGCGGCTTGTTGAACGCTGAAACCAGCCTCCGTACACTCCTCGTACCGCGGCAGGAGTCTAGAACAAGAGTTCGAGGCATTGTCTAGGTTAGGAGGAGCCTTCCTGAAACCTTCAGGGTTTCCCGGGAGCCCTTCAAGGCCAAACCGAACACCACCCTGGTTTTTTGCAAACCGCCAGCACTCTGGAGACAGCATCATGCTTACAGTCGGTGACGAATTCCCACAGTTTTCCGTTCAGGCCTGCGTCGGGACGGAGAAGGAAGACATCAAGTTGCTTTCGTCTGCCGACTACGCGGGCAAGTGGACGGTCTACTTCTTCTATCCAAAGGATTTCACCTTTGTCTGTCCGACCGAACTGGCCGAGTTCAACAAGCAACTGAAGAACTTCACTGATCGGGATACCAGCGTGGTCGGTGGCAGCACCGACAACGAGTGGTGCCACATGATGTGGCGACGGTCGCATGATGACCTGAAGCAACTCGGCTATCCGCTGATCGCCGCCCAAAAACTTGGTGCAGAACTGGGCATCCTTGAAAAGACCGAGGGCTACTGCCAGCGGGCGACATTCATCGTCGATCCCCACGGGGTGATTCAGTGGGTCGACGTCAACCAGGGCCGGGTGGGCCGCAACGTCGCCGAGGTGCTGCGGGTGCTCGATGCCCTGCAGAGCGATGAGCTCTGCCCCTGCAACTGGAAGAAGGGCGACCCCTACGTCCAGGTTGGCTGACCTTGTGGTTGAGCTGATCGGCGGGGCTGGTTGGGGCTCGACTGCATTGTGCTCCGAAGGGCTTGAGGTGCCGGGTGATGACAGGTCGGTTTCGTCCCCACTCGTGGCGGCACAAGTTTTGGCACGCCTACCGCGGGCTCAACAGGGCGATCCGCACGCAGCACAGTTTTGCCGTCCATCTGGCAATCGGCGGTCTTGCAGTAGGGGTTGCTGCCCTGCTGCAGGTCACCGCCGTTGAATGGGCGGTGTTGGCTGTTACGATCGGTCTGGTGTTGGTGACCGAAACGGTGAACACCGCCATTGAGTCCCTGGCCCGTGCCGTCGACACGGGGTTTCATCCCCGGTTGCGTGACGCCCTCGACATCGCCAGTGCAGCCGTGCTGCTGGCGGCAGCCACAGCCGTTGCCGTGGGCGTGGCTCTTTTTGGTCCAAGGCTGATTGGCCTGCTTTGCGGCGGCTGACCGCTCAACCCTGCCGGATGTCGTAGCAGAGGATGGCGTCACCTTCCCGAAGGTAGAGCCGGCCGTCGAGGATGACCGGGTGCGGCCAACTCGGGCGGTCACCACTGTCTGGAATCTGAAAGTTAGAGACCTCAAGAAACTCCGTGGGATCAGCTTTGACCAGACTCATAGTGCCATCCTGGTAGCGAAGGTAGAGATGCCCGTCGGCTGCGGCGATGGCCACTGAATTTTTCCCACTGCCCCGTTCCTTCCAGCGAACGTCACCGGTCATGAGGTCGGCGCAAATGAGAATCGGCTTGTCGTCGGCGCAGCCGTAGAGATGGTCGCCGATCAACACCACGCCACCATGCTTGTTGGCCAGTTCAGGCTTCAGCCCATAGATTTCTTCGACCTCAACGCCGCTCCCACGGGGTACCTGCCGCAGCAGGGCACCGCCCCGCTTGTAACCAGCCACGAGATAGACCAGATCATCGCGGATGATCGGGGTCGGGATGACGGCGGTTGTCTTGTCGAAGGGATAGTGCCAGAGCAGCCGGCCGGTCTCGGCGTCGACCCCGAGGCCGCCGCCAGCGGTTGTCTGCACGTAGATCCGTCTTCCGCCGACGTGACTCACAACGATTGAGGCATGGCCCGCCCCCCGGTCGCCGGGCACGATGCACTTCCAGAGCAGTTGGCCAGTTTTCCGGTCCATCGCAACCATGGTGGCCTGCTCTCCACCGGGGGTGCAGACGAGCCGGTCACCATCAATCAGCACCGATTCACTGTAGCCCCACGAGTCACCCTTGCTGCCGCCGAAGGCCGCTGTGAGATCGATCGCCTTGCCCAGTTCACCGGTCTCAGCCACGCAGCCGACGAGTTTGCCATGGGGTGTGAGTACATAGACGATGCCATCCGCGACGGTGGGTGTGCTGCGTGATCCTTGCCAGTTTGGCTGTCCGTTGTTCCAGGGTTCACCTGTCTTGGTGAGCCAGAGCCGTTTCCCGGTTTCCCGGTCGAAGCAGGTGAGGTACTCATCAGCATCCGGTGCATTTGTGGGCCCGTCCCCAAGCGTAAAAATCTTGTTCCCGACGATCGCCACGCCGGCATAGCCCCGCCCGGCCCCAGACGCCCTCCAGACCAGTGGCGGACCACCCTCCGGCCACTGCGTGAGCAGATTGGTATCTGGTGCAACGCCTGTGCGATCGGCTCCCCGAAAGGTCGGCCAGTCGGTTGCGGAGGAGGACGAGCAGGTTGCAACAAGCAGGGCGCAGGCAAGCAATTCATACGAGAGTATTTTTACGGGCAGACGTGGCATGTGAGAGTTCTCAAGGGGTGATGTGATAGAAGTTTAAGAAGGCGCCTAGGGTGGTGTGACGAGGAGGTCACTCGGTATGGCCTCAACGAAAAGGTTGCGAACTACGCGAGAATCGTACAGGTAGCCGCGTTTGTCCTTCCAGCAAATTCTATGGAGAAAAAAGCCACCGTTTTTGGAGCCTAAATTCATTGCGTTTGTTGGACCTCGTCACGCAGCAGACATTCGGCCAAGGCAATGGTGGCCCAGCATGTCCCCCAATAACCCGCCGTTTCTTGGGCGAGTTCTTGCTTCTTCGCCTTGGTTCCTTTGACTACCCAACTGCCATCACCCTGCTGAGAAGATAGCAGGAAAGCCCGTGCTGCGCGGGCCTGCTTTTCTGAAGGCATACTGCCGGATGTCAGTAACGCATACAGCGCGAGTCCGGTTCCCAACGCGTCGCTCTCTTCATTGATGAGCCAGCCCCAGCCACCATTGCCCTGTTGGTATTCGAAGAGGTCTGCGCGGAGCCGACGGGCGCTTGCGTGATCCTGGAGCGAATTCGCAAGCAGGAGGCGGACGGCATACCACTCAGTGCTTCGGGCGTTAAGGTCTGCTGGGAGAGGCTCGTGGAGACGACGCACCACCGTAGGAAAAAGGTCAAGACATCCGAGCCGAGAAGCAGCAAGTGATAGCCAATAGGTAGAGACCTCTGTGGTCTCCTTTTGGCTGCGTTTCTGTGAGGGCAGCTGTCCGCCTGCAGGCCACATAGCTTGCTCATCAAGGTCATGCATAAGTGCCTGACGAAATGCCTCGCGGATATCGGTGCTTGAGATATTTTGGAAGTGATCAAGCTGAGCTAAAAGAAGTTGGGCAACTCCCTCTTTGTTTCCATTGACAGCCGGTTGGCCTTCATCATTGGCCTTCAGGGAAACGTCTATCGCCCAGCGGAGTGTTTCCTCAGCTTCTTCACCGACACGAGCACCCGCTGCCCGTGATGCCCCGAGGCTCCAGACCATCGTATTGACCCGGTGACAGGACACACACTGTTTCGTGGTGATCCACGTATTGCCAGCGGATTCGATGTAAGGAACACTCCGCTCAATGGCCGTGCGGGTTTTCTGAGCAACCTCAGAATCTGCAAAAACCGTGATTCCCAAAAAGAACACGGTGCAGATGCACAGGAACCATTTCATCGAGATGCCCCCGCTTGTAAGACACCTTTACGGAACTCAACTAGGTGCATTGTACGCAGAACAGCGCAAAACTTTTCTGGAGGCAGGCAGATTTATGCAATTGGTGTCCGGGGGGTTCAGCCTGATGATTCGTTTCGGTCATGGTCCATCTCTTAGGGTGTCTGGAATACCCAAGAGGATGAGGGGCGATCTTCGGCTGTTGGAAGATTGAACGACACTGCATAGGTGCCGGTGCGGGGGTCGTAGTCGGTCTGCCAAAAGTCGTTCCCGTGGGCCGCCTGGTCGAGCGGAATGTCGGTTCCATCGATCCGCTGCACAAGCTTCCAGCCGGTCGGTGCGGCCAGGCCCTCAACGCGGACCGGCAGGTAGCCGACGCCGCCGGTGACCGTCAACGTCACGGTCGGCTGGTCGGCCTGAATGACGACCGGAAGTTGTTCGAGCAGGGTGCCACCAGCAACGTCAACGGTGGGTGTGTTCTCTCGGACCTCGCGGTAGGTGGTCTCCCAAGACTGCGGGTGGGCCTCGAGGTGCAGTCGGTACCGAGCGTTCTCACCGCAATAGTCAGCGGCGTTGCGGTGCAGATGAAGCCATTCGGTATCCAGTTCGACGAGATCGCCAGTGTGGTAGTCGGTGACATCAGGTGGCGGCACAACCCAAGTTTCAAGCGTTGCTTCGCCCCCATCGATCTTTTTGATGCGGGCTTGAATCCACGGCTGCGTCACCTGGCGACTGCCAAACTGGGCACGGTAGTCACGTAGAACAAGAGAAACCGAGCCAACCCCCCAGTCTCGCTGACCGCGGCGGGAACGCTTCGGAAAGGCGATCCACCAGGGGCCGGGCCCGGTAAGTTCCGTCGGGCCAACTAGGAAGTCTCCCGGTTGCATGCCGGGGGCGACCGGCACTTCCGCCAAGAGACCAGCGGCGTTGCCATAGGCAATTGACTGATCGAAGGCGGTGGCATGCCGGCGGAGGAGATAGCTGCCGGTGGCCGGCAGATCCTGCGTGAATGCGTAGCGAAGCGTCTGAAAGGTGCGGCCGTAGTCGTCGGTGCGGGGAACACGGATGTGGGCATCGACCACCACGCTCTGATCGGGGCCATAGCCACCATGGTAGGCCGCATCGGTCAAGCAGGGGCCTGGGGAGAATGTCCCGGCCTTCATGCCGGCAAAGGTCAGTTTTTGTTTTGTGGTGTCGAAAATGCCGAGCCAGTCACCGCCCCAGCCGGCTTCCGTCCAGTTCCAGGGCTGGCCATCCTTTCCATTCCTGCCGAAGGGCAGGCGGACATCACAGACAGCAACGTCGGTGCAACTCATGTCGACATCGAAGGTGATCATCTCCCCGCCGCACATGAGAGCGAGCTGATCCCACCGCTGATTGTTGCCCCATCCGATCAGGGAAAGCTGCGCATGGCTGGCCGACGGCAGGCTGCCATAGAAGCCATAGACGATGCGGAGCCGGTACCGGTTTTCACCAGGGCGCACTGGTACCAGCATCGCCGCCCGGAGGTAGCTGCCATGGTGCCAGTTTTTGCTGACCTGCACAGGCACGCCGGTCGGGCTGCCATCGCGCTGGCAGAGGAGTGGAACCAGTCCGGTGATCTGGGCGGGGCTACGGAAGTCAACGACGAGGGGTACTGCCGTCGCGGTCTTATCCGTAGCCTCAAGCACCAGATCAAACTCGTCGTAGTCACGCATGGTGAAGGGGTGAGACCGCTTCACGCCCTCAACTCGGGCAACGAGGGCATTGAAGGTTGCGTCATATGCGACGGGAAACTGCTGGCCGGAGGATGTGGCCAGCGTGGCTGTCGGTGTCGGGCTGGCTTGATCGATTCCAGCGATGGGGCAGGCGACCGACACCCGCTGCCAGGTGCCTGGTTTCCAGACCTCTGGAATCACCTTTTGAGCTTGCCAGGTCTGCCCGGCAGCACGGAAGCCGATGCTCAGTTCGGCATCAGTCCAGGGGACGGGCTTTAGCGGCGTCCCCTGGTCAAACGTTCGTTCAAAGAGCAGGCCGCTGCGGTCTGGCAACGCTTCTGGCTGCGTGGCGTGGGCGGTGATTTCAGCTGCAGAGAGGGGCCGGTTCCAGAGGCGAACCTGGTCGTAGCAGCCTCGGACGAGCGACCCATGCCCGTCAGCCCGCTGGCCGACGACGAGTGGGCCCGTTCCCGCCTGGCGTGGCTGGGACACGCCCCGGCTGCCTTGTTCCGTGCCATCAATGTAAAACCGCATCAGGCTGCCATCAAAGGTGAGGGCCAGGTGGTGCCACTGCTCGAAAGCAAGTGCCTGGCGTTGTTGGATGGTCTGGGTTTGGTTCCAGCCCCCGGCGTTATTCAACACGGCAGACAGGCGACCGTTTTTGAACCGAAAGCCGTAATTGCCGCGACTCGACTCACAGCCATTTTTGCAGAGCAGCCAGCCGTGAAAGGTCGGCTCAACGCCATGGTACGTCGGGAGTTTGACCCAGCACTCTGCCGTGAGCTGTTTGGGCTCAAGGCTGGTGTCATGGGAGATGGTGAGGGGTGTTTCTGCAACACAGTGTCCATTCCCTACAACACCCTCACAGAGCCCATCACTAGCTGCTGAATTGGGCGTGCAGGACGCGGTGAAGCTCAGACTGTCTGGCCAGCTCACGATGTCGAGGGTGCCAGAAGCATTCAGCAGACGACCGGTGTCATCTCGGAACTGCAGGTTGAGGAGATCGTAGTGCTGGCAAAGTTGGCCCGATTCCCAGAGCCGCACCGCTGCCGAAGGGCAACTCGTGGCGCGATAGGTGCGGCCAGCGACGGTGAGGCTGATGTCGAGTTCAGCTGACGGAAGTCCGTCCATCCGGGCGGTGCCGGCGACCAGGGTCTGGCGATAGTCAGGCTGATCGGTCAGGCGACCACACTGGGGATGTCGAAGGTTTCTGGGATCGAGGGCGAAACCATAGCGGCCCGCCTCCAGGCAGAGCACCCGGGGCGTCTTTTCGGTTTTATTCCGCCAGCCATGTTTCCAGTAGCCGAAGGAAAAATCGTCCCGACTGATTGGCGGTGGTGGGTCAGCGGCCACGACTGCGGTCAGACAACTGCCGCCGACAAACAGCCAGAGGGCGAGAGCCGGAACCAGAAGCCGGCATCGTCTGGTGACATGCATGGGGTGCACAATGCTGAGGAGGGGGGATGAAGGCCGGACGGTGGGCAGGCGGGTGTTGTCCGGCGAAGGCGGGAATGCCTGGTGAGGCACCGTTGAGG
>WTHB01000154.1 GCA_011523305.1 Planctomycetaceae bacterium
CCAGCCGATTTTGTGACAAAACCCGGTGAATTGGTCAGGGGGGGGCGTTCCATCGTTGGCTTCCCGCCAGCCTGCTTTCCAGAAGGGGCCGGGGGACCAGTGTGGGGCGCGTCTGAAAACGCCATGGCCCACGGCACTTCCCGCTACGAGAGTTCACCACCGTTTGTGGTGAGCGTCGGGGCCACCCAGAGAGCATCAACCAGCCGCCGGTCAGCTGAGTCCACAACCAGATAAAGTCGCTGCACACCCGTGAGCTCAAGCGAGATGTCGGCCCGATTGGTCTGGCTTTCATACGCAGGCCTGCCGGCCGGCAGGAAGGTCGTGTCCGGCCGAGTCTTGGAGGCGACCCGCTCGCTTCGTGGAGGTGCTGGGAATTCAGCGTCCAGCGGCAGCCCCTGCCAGTCATTGGTGAGCCGGTGGCGACCCCACCAACTGGCATACGCCCGAAGATCATCTGCTGCCTGCGTTGCCAGCGTCAACATGGCAGCGGCTGCTCTCGGGTCATCGACGAACGCCAATGCATCGACCATGCGTTTGCGGTCAGCCAACGGCAGATCTTCAGCCAACGCCCGCTGCTCAAACCCCACGATCGCCTGCGACGGGTGGAGCCGCCAGGCAATTTCAGCACGGCGGCGGTCCCAGGTATTCGGCTCACCACCCGCTTCCCTGACCAGCAAATCATACGCCTCGGACTCCTTGCCTTCACAGGCAGTGCCAAGCGCCTCAAGGTACCAGCGGTCCCACCCGTCGAAACCGTCAGCGAGTTTCCGCAGCAGGTCACGACACTCCGCCAAAGGCACGTCACGAAGAGACAGCGCCACCTCCCGACGCACCGCCGCCGAGGAATCGGTGCAGGCCCACTCCCGCGCTTTCCGCCAGGCCGTTTTCATCGCGTCGTTTGCCGACGCTTCCCCAGCCGCCCGTCTGAGACTCCGCAGTGCCACCACCCGCAACTGGGGATCGTTCTGCCTGAGCAACGCCTGTAACCGATCCAGGCCTTTCTTGCCGCAGCCGGGTAGCAACCATGCCGCCCTCGCGGTGAAGAACTTGTTGGTCGACTCTGACAGGGCAACGACTGCGCCTGCAGCGGCTTCCCCCTGTTTCCGCAGGGCCTCCAGCCCCAGTGAACGCACATGGACCGCCGGGCTCTTGAGAGCGGCGATCTGGCCGGCCGTGTTCGACAGATCAAGGGCGGAACGCGTTCCGGAGAAACCAGGCGGAGCAATCCGATAAATTGAGCCACTGCCGCTCGCATCGGTCATCCGGTGCCCACCCACACCTGGGTCGTACCAGTCGCTGACATAAATCGCACCGTCAGGCCCGATTGCCACATCGGAAGGCCGAAACATGCCCGACTCCGGGCTGCCGGGTCGCAGCTTCAAGAAAACCTTGCGTTCCAACGCAAACCCCGCCCCCTGGAGTTTGGGTGTGTAGGCAAACACCTCGCCCCGGGCCGACTCACAGACGAGCAGCAGCCCCCGGGGATAGCGGTCAGCAAAGCAGCCATTTTCACCAAAAACAACGCCCGTTGGCGCGCCAAACCCATAGACATCCCCGGCTGGAATCGTGCCGGGGTCTTCCTGCCGCCACTCAGCAATCCGGGTTGGCTGGCCCGGCCGCTGATCAGCCTGCCACTTGCGGGAACCATCCGCGGCCGAAAACCCGAGGTTGCCGTACTCCATCAGCCACGTGGTCCGGCAGGCCGGCGGGTCATCGTTGTCGGCGTGGAACACGTCGCCGAATGACGACAGGCTTTCCTCGTAGACGTTGCGGAAGTTGTGCCCCACTGGCTCAAGCCCGGTTCCATCCGGCCGCATCCGCAGGGCAAGTCCGCCGACCCAAACCCGCCCATCATCACTCTTCCGCCCAGGAAAGTTTTCCGTGAGGTGCGGACTGCCACCGGCATAGGAACTGCCCGCCCGCAGCGTCCAGCCAGCCTTATCGGTCACGGTGTGTGGCCCGCCGTTTCCCGAATTGAAGTACCAGTACCCATCGGGCCCCACCGTGACGCTGTGCAGGCTGTGGTCATGGTCGAGGCCACTGAAGCCAGTCAGCAGGATTTCCTTGGTATCGACGTCCGGATCAAAGCGAGCATCCCCGTTAACGTCGGTGTAAACAATCAGGTTTGGGGCGCAGGACACCACCACCTTGTTGCCCAGCACGGCAATGCCCAGCGGGGCAACGAGGTCAGCATCGCGGACAAACGTGTGCGACGCGTCTGCGGCACCATCACCATCGGTGTCCTCGAGAACCACGACCCGATCGCCCTCACCATTTTCGAGGCCAAGGTCGGCATTCCGGAAATTGCGATAGTTGACCGCCTCCGTCACCCAGACCCGGCCGTCGGCATCGATGTCAAAGTTCGTGGGGTTGTAGAGTTGGGGTGTTTTCGCCCAAAGCGTCACCTCGAAGCCATCGACCACCGCAAACTCGGCCGGGGCAATGTGCTCGGCACGGGTGAAATCACCTCCACAGGCCCAGGCCAGTACCAACCCGCCAGCCATCAGCCACCCACAAGAGCCATCTTTCATCAATTGTCACTCCGAACGTTCACGCGAAGGGAAGGGAGGGGAAAAGCGGCTGACCTGGTCAGCCAGACGATGTCACCTGAAAATCACAGACGTGTTGTCCTGCTTCAACGGTTATCCACAGTTCACTTGTTAGGCCGCCATACCGCGCTGGCAGCAGTCCGACCCCGATCTTGCCATCTTTTTTTTGCTCGTGAAACCAGTTCTTTCAAGAACGTCTCCGCGGCGAGGGTCGAGAGCCTTTCAATCGCCATGCGATCGGTCTGGCGAACTACCATGGCCAGCCTGCAGTTCAGCGAACGTTTGGCCTGGCATGTGGAAGAGTTGACCGATTGCCTCGGCTGATAGGGCGCTGTCATAGATCTGCAGGTCATCGATGTCGCCGTCAAACCACTGCGGCCATAGGTCACGGCCTGGGGATGCATCAGGGAGTCGGCCCACCTGCACCTGGCTGATACCAGCGAGTTCCGCTGGCCCAACTGCGGCAAGGCCCAACTTTCGTCCGTACCGTCCCGAACCCACCAGGTTGCCATCCTGGTAGAGCGAGACCAAACCCCGATCAAAGGTCATTGCGATGTGGTGCCATTGATCTCGTCCCCATCCCGTTACTGCACCACTGATGGCATCGAATTCCGACCCAGCCTGCCAGCCGTAGGCAAAGCTACCCTGATGGACCTGGAGTTGAAGCCGCTGATGCGCAGTTCCATCCGATGCCGAAAAGACTACTGCGACACCGGTTCGGGGATTCCGAATCCAACACGACACCGTGAAGGCATCCAGTGACCGAAGGCCCGTCACGAGGTTGCTCACATCAATCCAACGGCCGTTCGCCAGAGAAACCGCCTGCCTCACGTGGCCTGCTACGGCTTGCGAACCGCCTGCCGGCTGAGTCGTGCCATGGTGGCCTTGGCCGGAGGCGTCAACCAGCGTCCCATTTTCACTGATCCCATCAAGTGCGAGGTGGGCCAGAAGCTCCGGGAACATCATCCTCACCGACCCCACCGCCGGCAGCGACCGCACCTCAACGATCGTTCCGGTGGCATCAATTCGCGCGGACTGCCCCTCGGTGACGGGCTGAACGACCCGGGCAACCCCAGGGCTCCCAAGTTTTAGATCGACGAGTCCTTCGGAGACAGTGACGTCGGCCATTCCTGATACCCGATCAACTGACACCTCAAATCGGGTTCCCAAGTCAACGACCTCAACAGCCTCAGTCGCCACCACAAAGTCCCGTGCAGACTCCGGCGCCGTCACACTCACCCGCCCGTACTCAAGGAAGCACCGCAGCGGGCTGTCGATCCCCAGTTGTGCAGGGGCCTGAAGGAGGACTGTGGCTCCCGATTCAAAGCGAAGGGTGACGCTCCCGTGGGTCAGGCCAACCCATTCTTTTCCGAACGACAGGCCGGCGGCACTAGTTTGGGAACGAGATTTTGCAAAGCGAGCGTCCTTGCTCTGGGCGACCAGCTGAGCAATCGCGGGTTTTGCTCCCTTCTGGGGCGCCTGCCCGCCGGACATGCCCCGTGCGATGAATCCCTGCCAAGCGATTCCAAAGCATGCCACCACTACCAGGGCAAGTGCTGCTGCCAGTTGGAATGGTACCTGCAAGCGTCGACCGCGTGGTTCCACCAACTGATCCCCCTGGCTCGGCGCCTCAGCCACGACACGGCGTCCCTGAACCGGCTGAACCGGACCTTCTTGCCACTCATAAAGCAGCGAATCAACTGCCAATACCTGGCGAAGATAGGCCCGCAGGGCCGCGGACTCAAGCAACCGTCGCTCAAGCGTTGCGAAGTCTTCCGGTGAAACAGCGCCGTTGAGATACGCATCGACGAATTGCCGCTCCTCCGGAAAAGGCGGCTCCATTCCGGGCGTGCCTGCGGACGTCTTGTTCATGCAGTGCTCTCCCTTGCCAGCGTCCGCTGGATGCAATCAAGCAACTGCTGACGGATTCGGTTCAGCCGCATGTACAGCGTTCCGGGCTTGACGCCCAGCCGCAACGCCTCATCCTTGACCGTTGTCCCGGCGGCGTACGCAACCGCCACCAGCCGCCGTTGGGTCTCGGAGAGTTTGCTAAGGCAACCCTCAAGCGCCGCACGCTCCCGCTGCCGAAGCTCCGACTCGTCCTCAGCCTCATCAGCCAGAACGGCGATGAGTTCCTCGGAGAGGACCAGCCGATCACGGGCCAGTTTGCGGCGGTAACTGAGCACCTTGAACCGGGCAATCACCCGCAGCCAACTGAGAAACGATGTCCCGGGCTGAAACTCCGCGAACTTCCGCCAGGCAACCAACGCCACTTCCTGCACAACTTCATCGGCATCGTTCCAGGTCGGCACAAGCGAGCGGACAAAGACGCGCAGCGCCCATTCGTCTCTCGCAAAGAGACGGACGAACTCCTCGTAACGATCAGGTTCAACAGCGTTCTTCATACGACAACTCCACCCATTTATTCCCGCTCCGCAAAAAACCTCACATCTCCCCCCAAAGCCCCTCCTTACAATCGGCGTTTTCCCGCGAAATCCGAGCCTTTTCACCACAACAAGTGCCTGGGAATCTCCGCCAATCAGGTCGTGGCCATGCCCTTCGACAGAGGCTGGCGGATTGTATCCGGCGTGGTCAACCAATCGGTCCTTCCCCCTGGCGGACACCACTACCACGCCAGCCCCTTGAACCGGTGGACATACACCGGCCGAACCGCGTGTTAGCCTTCGGCCTTTGGGTCATCCAGCATCACGGTATGCCCCGTCCGAAAAGACTCATCTGCGGCCAGCACAATCCGCAGGCTATTGATAGCGTCGTCCATGTGGCCGGACAGATCACGGTCATTCTCGATGGCATCAAGAAAGAGCTGCTGCTCGCGGAGACACAGCGCGTCGTGGTCGGGCTCGTCCGGGCAGTCGATGAAGTCATCAGCGCGGGCAAACGTGCCGTCCGCTGCAAGCTCACTATGATGAAGACGCAGTCGGGCTGCCTTGGTGTGGCCCTCCACGTTGTCACTGGCAATACTGTCGTCTTGGACGCCGACAATGCTGACGCACCCCTGCGGGCCAACCACATCTTTCACGAAGAACGCCGTATTACTCATCATCGGCCCCCAGCCCGCCTCGTACCAGCCGACGGAACCGTCCGCGAAGGTCACCTGGAGGTTGCCGTAGTTGTACATACCGGGCTCAAGTTCCTCACTGAGCCGTGCTCCAACAGCACTCACCCGCACCGGCCGCGACTGCGTCATCTGGCACATCACATCGACGTAGTGCACCCCGCAGTCCACGATCGGTGCCATTGACAGCATCAGTTGCTTGTGTGTCTCCCACTGCTCCCCAGAGGCCTGTTGATTGAGGTTCATCCGCATGACAAGCGGTTTGCCAAGGGTTTGGGCAGTTCCGATGAATTCTTCCCACGTTGGGTGGACGCGAAGGATGTAGCCGACCACCAACTTCCGATTGGCCTCTTGAGCAGCGGCCACCACTTCTTCGGCCTCAGCAACCGTGACAGCGATCGGTTTTTCCAGAAAGACATGACAGCCAGCAGCAAAGGCCTGCTTGGCGTAGTCAGCGTGGGTATCCGGATAGGTATTGATCGACACGGCATCGGGCTGGGTTGCACTGAGTGCCTCGCCGTAATTAGAAAACTGGGGATAGTGAGCACCGACAGCATCTAGTAAGGCTCTTCGTGACTTCTCGCCACGAGAAACGACACCCACAATTTCAAAGCCGGGCAACGTGTGGTAGGCCTTCGCGTGTGAGGTCCCCATATGGCCGCAGCCGACCACAAGCACTTTTACTGGCTTACCCATAGTGAAATTCCACCAACCTTTCCGACGGTCCGCATACCTCAGGGATCAAATTCAGATTCAACCTTGAAAATCAGCAATCACGTGTACCACGTGTTGTGCCCAACGAAGTAGGACGGAAGTATAGCCCACATGCCGTTCCTGCCAGACAGGACAGCCTTGACCCGGGAAACCGCTTGCTATCGATCGACCGAAGCTGCCGCACAAGACAACCGTAGCATCAAGGCTTCAGCCTATGCTGCCATGGGAGATCCCATGGCTCGCCCCCAGGCTTCCTCGATCATGCGTGAAAGATCTGCGATCTATTCGAGCATTGCAAGGATCTTGTTTGCCTGCCTTGAAACCGCCTTCGGCCCTCGAGCCGAGGCGAGCGCCTCGACGAGTTCGACAATGCCTTGGTAATCGGCGTTTTCCGCAACAAGCTTTTCTGAAAACTCGTGGGCGAGGTCGACAGCGCTATCGATAACACCAGTCTCACCGATCTGCTGAACCGTCTCCCTGAGCATGTCTTTCGATGAGCGTGGTGTGACCCGCATTGTTCTCTCAGCCGGGCGACCACAACCAAAAGGCAAAAACACAACGAATAAGAGGATAAAAAAATGCCGATACATGATTGTCCGCGCCGTGGTATCTAAAGTGCAATCAGAGCCGGTGAAATAACTCAAAAGACACTGGCTAATCTTCAACAGACGACTCAAAGTGTGCTTATGGCACTGATGCCGGACTGCCATCGCCCCGTGCCCCCAGACTCTGCCAGAGGCTTAGGTCGACGTTGTTGCCCACAGAGTGCACTGCGCCATCAACCGTGGCGACATTCACAAGGTCGACATGCTTACTCCGTGCCGGCCATACCCCATTTCGGTCGGCGGACGAACCATAGTTACCGCCGTGCGTAAATGACACGTGGCCCCAGTTAGGTGGCGCAAGCGTATTAAAAGCTGATTTCAGTGGGATGCCCTCAGCCCAAGAGCGTCCAGCGTTTGATTGATGCCAGCTCTGCGCCCGTGTATCTGCCGCTTGGCCCATCGTTTCAAGATCTGCCGCCGTCGGGAAGGTGAACGGCCAACTGCCGACCCAAGGAACTTGGCTAGTGGTGTCCCGCTCAAAATTAAGCACTGCGGCATCGTTATCACCTTTCAGACCCTCAGACAACAATAGTGTGCTGGCGGTACCATCTGTGATCTGCTCAAGGCCAGTCGGCCCGAGCCGCATAATCGCACCGTCCCATGACCGAGGAACTGCTGGCTCGAGTGCAGGGTTTGGCCCGACACTTCGATACAACTCTCGGGTAGCACCAGAATTTGCAAGATAATTCACACCACCAAACGTCTGATCACCAAACTTTTCATCTGAGGGGCAGACGAAGTTTGAGACTGTTCGTTTACCAACACCAGCATTGACACCCTGGCGGCAATGCAAATCCAGATTCATCGCATCATAGGTCGATGTTTCCTCCATGAATGGCAAGAGCATTGTCCACAGGCTGTGGCCAAGCCATGCGGGCCAAGCAGGTGCTCTATGTCCGGTGCCATTTGCTAACGTCACACTCCGGACGCCAGTTGAGGGGTTGCCATCGAATTGATATGGCGGAAGTTCCTGCCGGGCGTCGTAATAGTTGTGAATCGCTAGCGCGTTCTGTTTCAAATTATTCAGGCACTGCGATCGTCTCGCAGCCTCACGCGCTTGCTGAACGGCGGGCAGAAGCAAGCCAACTAGCACGCCAATAATCGCGATCACTACAAGCAGTTCGATTAGCGTGAATGCATTTCGTCTGATAGCCATAAGAAATTCCCCCGGTTTATTCGAAAAAAATCATCTGAAGCATCCCCTTGCTCCGTATTCTTCTTAACAAACCAATTAGGTATCCGTAAACTACAACCAACCCAAAACCATTTTGTACTTCTGTACACCAAAAACCAAGAAAAACGGGACAGGTTACTTTTTCACGAACGAAGTGAGAACGCAACCACAAGATTTCGGCGAAAAACCGCGATAATATATGGAAACTAGTCCCTAAAGACTGCGGTGAGAGGGGACGCGTAATCCCACGTTTTCCACCAGCCCTTTGCGATGCAAACAATTCGTTTTCGCCACGCGCACTTCACAGCCCGGCTGCCGGTTGATTATCGCTACACGCCGTCACACTTCTGGCTCCTGCCAGCCCCTCGAGCGAATGACACAAGCATGCCAACCATCAAGGCAATGGCAGAGCAGGGCGGCCTCTGGAGGGTCGGCTTCACCAAGTTTGCGACCCGCATGCTTGGTGAACTCGTCGAAATGATTCTCGATGTCGAACCAGGTGCTGCCGTCAGCCCCGGCAGTCGGCTCGGAACAGTCGAGGGCTTCAAGGCGGTCAGCGACCTGTTTTCGGTCATCGAGGGCAGCTTCGTCGACCGCAATCCGCTGCTTACCAGCGAGGCCTGCCTGACTCACTCTGATCCGTACGACCGGGGCTGGCTCTATGAGGCTCACGGTGTTCCTGAGCCAGGGCACCTCGATGTCCACGGCTACATCACGCACCTTCAGGCGACGATCGATCGGCTGCAAGCCAGTCGGCATCATGATGGAAATGCCCCGGCCACCTGATCAACCGCACGAACCAAACGGCGGTCTCGACAAATCAGTGCCGCACCCATTTATGCAAAATTGAGCGGTCACTTTCCTTCTGTTAGGGAGCGACCATAGGCCGTCTCGAACGAGATTTTTCTATCTCGAGTTGAAACTCGCTGCAGTCATTTCCACTTCAGACTCCCAGTTGTCGAGGATGTCGCTCATTGCCTTCAGTTTTGCGGGATGCTCTTTTGCAAGATCATTTTTCTCTGAGAGGTCACCTCGCACGTTGTAGAGAACCGCCGCATAATGATTGGAGCCAACTGGCTTGTACGTTCGGATATATTTCCAATCGCCCTGCCGCACAGCAGACTGGCGAATCTCGTTCTGATTCTTACGGACGCTGATGTTACGCCGGCGGAAGAAAAGTGGCCGCTCTCCATCAAGTTCAGCTGCACCGGTGAGAACTGGGACCAAGTCCACCCCATCGAAGGGTTTTTCCGGGGCCGGCGTTGCTCGGCCTGCTGCCGCAACGGTAGCCGTTAGATCGTAAGCAGACACCGGCTCCGTAAATTCAATTCCCTGGGGCAAAACATCCGGCCACCTTACGATATAGGGAACTCGAATCCCGCCTTCTTCAAGCATTTGCTTGCTACCTCTGAGCGGGAGGTTTCGACCCACTTTCCGGTCACCACCATTGTCACTGGTCAGGATCACAAGGGTGTTTCCTGCCATTTGTCGATCGTCGAGCGCCTGTAGAACTCGCCCAGTCTCAAAATCGAGCCGCTCAATCATCTTGACGAGCGTCGGGCGATTAGATTCCTGAGGCCGATCCATCGGCACCTCTGGATCCTGAATTGGCGTATGCGGCGCCTGAAACGCAAGGTAGATGAAAAATGGTGAATCAGTGTTTTCTTTGAGAAACCTGATCGCATCGTCTGCAAAGACGGTATCGCTCCACGTACCTGAGCAGTCCGGGAAGGGCCTGCCGTCAACGTACATATCCAATTCGCCAGTTCTCAGTAACTTGTGGGTGTAGTAATCATGGTTGAGGTGGAGACCGACCCAGCGATCGAAGCCAAAGTCGTTGGCCTGTCGACGTTTGAGATTGGAGACATTCCATTTGCCAAAGCAGGCTGTTCGGTAGCCCGCATCTTTCATCATCTGGGCAATAGTGGGATGCGTCTTCGGATCAAGCTCGGGGGAACCGCCGCCATAGTAGTCCTCATAGGTCGGCCCATAGCGGTGGGGGTACCGCCCCGTCAGCAGGGCAGCCCTTGCCGGTGAACAGACTGGAAACGCTGCGTACCCATCCGTACAGCGAACGCCACTTGCTGCCAACCGGTCGATGCTTGGTGTCTTGGCGTCTGGGTTACCGTAGCAACCGAGTTCTCCGTAGCCGAGATCATCCGCAACGATCAGCAAAACATTTGGCCTTAAACCAACTGAGTCCGGAAGGCTAGCAGGGTGTTCAGTGGGGCTGATCCCCGCTGCAGGTGCTTGTGGTGGCGGACCGAAATCCCAACGCATACCATTCTGAGGGCCACCACCAGTAGGCTGGAGTTCGATCCAGTCAATTTCTGCCTGCTGCTCTTTGTCTGAAAAGAAAAGACGCAGATGCACAAGTATGCCTTCAACCTGAAGCGGAACCCTCAGTTCCTGCCAGTCCCTACCAACGACCTCAAAAGATTGTTCCTGTCCAGAATTGGGGAAACTCTCTTGCCCGGCCGTGCGCCACTGGACTCGCCAAAAACCATCTTTCTTCGGCCGAATGCGAAAGACCGCCTCAACCGGACCAGTCATCTGAATTTTTGCATTCGTGACGAAGGACTGATGATCTGCAGAAGACACCTTCAACGAAGTCCCGTTAACAGTCGCGTTTCCGTTCTTCACGACCCAGCCAAGCTGCGTTTTCTGAGTTGTCTGCGTCTTCTGCACCAATCGCACCGCGGACTTTGTCCTGGCGGATTTCGACTGCGGTGTCTTGGAGCGTGGGGGCATTTTTAGGCCACCGGGCTGTACGCCAATCGCCTCTCTATCGAACTGTGATTGCTCAAATTTGGGGTTCGGTAAAGGGACCACGACATTCGCGTCAGCGATAAACTCATCAATGAGTTTGTCTAGCTCCTGAAGTTTCCGCGGAAACGTTGCCGCGACGTTTTCGTTTTCGGTGATATCCTGACTTAAGTTGTATAGCCGGTAGTCATGGGCCCCATTTTCGCCATAGTGGAAGATGCGGACCAGTTTCCAGTCACCATGATGCACCGACATTGACGGTGGCAGCCAATGTGGGGAGGCACCATGCACCGGAACATACGTAAACATTGGCCCGCGTTGCATTGCTTCGCCTCGCAACGCCACCGTGAAATCGACGCCGTCAATCAAGTGTCCGTCTGGACTACTGACTTGAACCATCCGAAGAATGGTCGGATACAAATCGTTTGCCTGAATGAGCACGTCACTTCTCGAACCCGGCTCAGTAACTCCCGGCCAGACAACTACGGCTGGAACCCGAATCCCACCCTCGTGAATGCCACCCTTCCCGCCGCGCAAGGGATGATTGCTGGTTATCGGAGTGACATATTGCTCGCCAGAAGCGGCCGTTTCCTCAAGTCCGCAGTGGATATTCCCCCCATTGTCGGAGTAAAAAATAATAATGGTTTCATCCGCAATACCTTCCTCTTCAAGGGCATCGAGAAGGCGTCCCACCGCGTCATCAAGAGAATGCACCATCGCGGCATACGTCGGTGACTGCTGAGGAAGTCCTACCGACGGCATCTGTGAAGATAGCCGTCTTTGGATCACTTCTGGTGCAGAGAGTTCATCGACAGACTTCCCTAACTTCTTTCGGTAATGGTCAATCAATTCAGACTTTGCACCGAATGGAGCGTGCACGGAGAACTGCCAGTAATTCATGAAAAACGGTTTCGTGCGATCACGGTTTCTCAACCAGGTGACAGCCTCTTTCGCCATGCGGTCCTCGATATGCTCGCCATTTCCCCCCTCTTTGAAGCCCTCGCCTGTATAGCCCCACGGAGCCAAATAGCCCGACTTTGGGCCGGCCCCCCACCAATGCGGAACATCGACATCAAATCCCCGCTCAAGTGGCGAATGAGGCGATCGTCCTAAGTGCCATTTGCCGAAGTGAGCTGTCGCGTATCCCGCGTCTTTCAAAAGTTGAGGGAGCATGCGGACCTTCGGATCAACTCGGGTCGACGACCGTACATTTGTAGACTTTTGATGCGACGGCCCAGATGCATTCACTTCTGGCTCAAAACGCTCTTCATTGAGGTGTCCTGCCGGAGCTGTCATCCCATGCCGCGCAGGATTTTGCCCAGTCAAGATACTGGCCCGGGTTGGCGAGCAAATTGGACTGGCGTACGCACTTGCAAATGTCATCCCCCGAGCAGCCAACCGTTCGATATTCGGAGTTTCATACAACGACGTTTTCCCGTAGAGCGTTGTATCGGCCCAGCCCAAATCATCCGCCAAAATGAGCAGGATGTTTGGCCGTGATTCAGCAGCAGCGGCCATTCCAGCCATAACAAGCAACAACCAAATGCTGAAAAACGTCTTCATTTTCATCTTTTGAGATAACTCCATATTTGATCAGCAGAAGCCGTCACCCGGCACAGAGCAGAATGGACGTGTGTTCTGTTTCTGAGGCAGCATTCATCACAGCCATTTGCGGCAAACGACAACCATCGATGTCTAGAGTGACCCCGGCCTTACAGGTGCGATCGCCAAGGGCTTTCACCACCCGATCACCCAACTTTTGTTGGAGCAGGGCATTACGAATTTTTTCTCCTGGTACTCTGAGCCAAGAAAGCCGCTCCATCGGATACAGCACACGCGCAACCCAAAAAATTGCCACTGACGGCATGAATACGCGTTCGCATTCGGAAGACTCACCTCGAGCAGTGAGGCAATCATTCCTTGAGGACCATATCGACACACATGACGGCGGCCAGAATTAGTTGGCGCACCGTACTGTCAGGCGGCACCTGATCAGAAATTCCAAGGACGTAGTTGTCAGCCGAGGTGAAGATTTCCTTCCCCAGACCAGACCATTTCTTCGTCACGTGGGCGAGTTCCGAATCGCCAGTAATGAATCGAAAGTCCCAACCAGTCCACTTGCTCTTGAGCGTGCATACCGGTTGGCCGCCGCTGTCGAGCACATCGAAACGACCACCAATCGAAAAGAGTTTTTGGCTGAAGCCGCCGATCACCTGGTCACGCTCGTTAAACACCGTGACCTTGGAGAGAAAGAGAGAGGTTCCCCGAGTAACACGAACGATCTGCTGCCCGTCCAGAGCTCGGATGCATACGTCGAAGGGCGTCATCCGCTTCCAGTCGGTGAACCGCAGCAGTTTTGTGATCAGTCCAAGTCGATCTTCACGGCATTCCATCACGACCTGGCCCGTCTGGGGGTCATAGATGTCGTAGTTGTTTGCCGCCTTGAACAGGCCGATGTGTTCTTTCACAAGAAACAGGTTTTTGCTGACAACTGGATTCATTTGTTTCCCTTGTTGTCCCTCCTATTCCAACGAAATACTAATGTCTGCAGGCTAGCATTCTTCATTCCACTCTGACAAATTTCCGGGCCGTAAGAAGGCGTTAAATGCAACAACTTCGGCTTCCACCATTGTCACGCTACCTCCTGAACTTTCCGATAACCAGCGCCCGGGTGCATCCTGAAGGAAATGCTATTCGCCAAGCTAACCTTCCTAGACGAAAAGTGAGGCATGACAATGAAGACGAGAGTAAGGACTCGCCAAACTCGAACGGATAGGACGGCCAACGGCACTTTCGCAAGCGTCGCGTCCGTCAGGACAAGCCCCACCGCCTTGCTCCGCCCTATAGGCGGGTGAAGGAGCACCCTCGTGGGCCGCAAGAAGCCGAAAAACGAAGCTGAAAAGCTGGCTTCCTGACAGAAATTTGCCCACTGCACAGACCGCTGTCGAATCGCCTTCAGCGCGGCAGCACGATCGCGTTTCGCGAAGGAAGAGTGCCTGCCGTCAGTGTTGATGAATGTCGATCATGGGCAGGTCGTCGGGCGCGGCTTAATATTGACTGCGGTTATTCTCAGCCTGCACCAGGTCATCACAAGTGACGGGTGGCCCTCGAAATGGTGTCACATTGGGCGGCTCAAGTGGTTCACCCACGTGCTCAGCCACACCACCGTTGCGTCAGCAGGCAGGGAAATGAGCCTTCCGAGAATGGCAGTGAAGCCCCACAGCAATACGCAGCCATGCAACTGGAGCAGACTGCGGTGTTCTTTTGTCATCATTGCCGGCACGAGAAGAAGTCATTCCCTTGTTTTCGGGAGTCAGCCTACGGCTGAACATGACAACCAAGCAACAATGAGAGTTCTTGCTCGGTCATTGCCGTGTGCGACTTGGCCAACTGCTGGAGATGCCCTGGAGGTTCAGCGTGCTGTGTCCGGGCCCGAAAGGTCATCTCGATGAAAACCGCCTCGGTCAGTGGCTGCATAGTAGCTGAGGTTGAAAGCTGAACGGCTGGGCCACAGTTTCTTCTCTTTCATAAGGAACACAGTCTAAGACGGGTACGATTAATCAGCTTTCCAGAGCCTGACCGAATCAAACATGATTCGATTTGGAGCGTTGGCGAAGGTCTTGAAGGTGAGTTCGTCGCGGCCCTTCAGAGAGACGTTTTCATGCTCAATCAACTGTCCTTTGCCATTCACACCAACCCATGCCTTGCCAGGCTGGAATTCCACTACCAGATCAAGCCATTCGTTGAGGCGAACATTAGACGCCTTGCCAAAAAAAAAGGGGCCATCATGAAGTTTCAGCGAATAGCCTTCGGCGGTGAACGCCATGGTGTTGATGTGATGGCCGATATCGACTTTCGGACGGCCCGGAGCGAAGGCGTCACCCTCAAACTGAAGTCGCATGTGCAGCACAAACTTTTCGGGAAGGTGGTTGAGGCGAATCACCGGTGACATGCCGAGATGGTGATCACGCTTCAATATCCGCTGGGCTTCCTCTGCATCTTTGAAGTCGGGCCTCCCAATCAAAATGCCGTCTTTGATTTCCCAGCTTTTCGTTCTGGG
>WTHB01000144.1 GCA_011523305.1 Planctomycetaceae bacterium
GGTTTGATTTCACCGCAGGCCGCTTGTTCCCTTGCTTGCGGAGCGAATTGTGCTGTCGTTTGCGTTTCGCTTCTGTGCTGGCCCCAGGGTAGGAATAGATCGTCCACTCCCTGTTTTCGTGCCGAACCGGTCCCGACAATACCGGTTGCTGCTCACGGTCAGGGGCCTGCAGGACCTTCGCGGTGAGTTCGTGCCATTTAGCGGACATGCTTTTAACCCTTTTGGGGAACTTCTCGGCGAGATTGTGCATTTCAGTTCGATCCTCAGCGATGTTGTAGAGCTCCCAGGCTTGTCCACGAAAGCTGACCAATTTCCAGTCGCCATCGCGGAACCCACGGTCGTTTGCATACATCAGATGAATCGGAGGCCTTTGTGGAAGAGGACTGCCTAATAGCAATGGCGCGAGCGATATCCCAGCGAGCGGAGTCGGCTTCCGATCCGGCCAGGTCATTGGGATGGTCGCGACACAGCATTCGGCCAAGGTTGGGTAAATATCAACCAGGTGAACTGGTTCTTCGGTAATGTCGCCTCTTTCACGGTTCAATCCGGCTGGCCAGTGAACGATTGCCGGCGACATGACACCTCCCTCAAACTGGTTCTGCTTGAAAAAGCGGAACGGTGTGTTCCTCGCCCAGGCCCACCCGGTGCTGTCAGACCAACTGGTGCTCGAGTCATAGGGAGGCCTGTCACGGCCGCTTGAAGTCCGGTCATACGGGCAGGCGCCGTTGTCGGAAACGAACAGAATGAGCGTATTGTCCAGTTCTTGGTGCTTCTCGAGGTCTGTGAGTAGTCGGCCAATTTCCTGATCGACGCGGTCGATCATGCCGGCTAGAGCCGTCATTCTCCGGGACTCCCAGTCTTGGAAGTCAGTGGAGAGGTCTTCCCATGCCATGACGGCCTGTGGCCGGGGCGAAGCAGTGGTTTTTTCTGAAAACAAGCCGAGTTTCTGCTGACGCGTGAATCGTTGTTCATGAATTGCGTCCCAGCCAATGTCGTACTGCCCTTGGTATTTTTCGTAGTCCTCTTTGAGAACGTGCAGCGGGGCATGCGGGGCATTGAAGGCGAGATAGAGAAACCAGGGGTGGTCATCTTTCTGTCGTGCGCCGGAGAGGAAGTCAATCGCATAGTCGACGTTTGCCGTCGTGGTGTAGAAACCCTCCTCGGGAGGATGGAACGGCCTCTTGTTCAACCGAAAACTTTTGTCACCTTTGAAATAGTTGCACGCTCCAGAAAGATGGCCGAAGAACTGATCGAAGCCGTAGTCGGTCGGTTCTTTGGCGAGGTGCCATTTACCGGTCATGAGGGTTTTGTAGCCAGCTTCTCGAAGCATTTCTGGAAGTGTGACGGCCCGGTGCATCGACTCATCGCCAGCCTGTCGGCACCAGCGTCCAGTGAGCAGGCTAACCCGGGACGAGTGGCATTTGGCCGTGTTGTAGAACTGCGTGAACCGCAGGCCGTTGGCGGCGAGTCGATCGAGATTGGGAGTTTCGATTTCACTGCCATAACAGCCGAGGTCGGAGAACCCCATGTCGTCAACAAGGATGACGAGGACGTTTGGCCGCTCTGCTGCGGATCCAACGGCGGCAAAGCTCAGCAGCAAGGCAGCGAAAGCAAAACGCATCATCTGCGGGACTCCTGTGAAGTAGCCTCTCGCGAGTTGGTGCACGTTACGCGTCTGCGTAACGTGCAATCAGTTCGCCCGCCTCCACTGGCGTGCCGGGTGACACGAGCACTTCGGCAAGAGTGCCGTCCTGCTCGGCGTAGACGGTTGTCTCCATCTTCATCGCCTCGAGGCTCAGCAGTTTGTCACCCTTCTTCACCTGGTCGCCCGGCTTGACCGCCACGGTGACGATCAGTCCCGGCATCGGCGCGCCGATGTCGCGGGGATCACCGACGACCGCCTTGGGGCGTTGCTGAATGGTGCCCTCCAGGGTGCGGTCGGCTACGGTCACGCTGCGGGGCTGGCCATTGAGTTCAAAGAAGACCGTCCGGGTGCCGTCAGCATGGGGTTCCCCAACTGTCAGCAGGCGAATCACCAGTGTCTTGCCCGGTTCGATATCGACAAACAGTTCCTCGCCCGGCTTTGGTCCTTCGAGGAAGGCTGGCGTTGGCAGCACCGCCACATCGCCATAGTCCGTCCGGTGGCGGGCGAAGTCTTGGAAGACCCGCTCGTAGAGCAGCCAAGAGGCGACTTCGCGCGAGGAGGCTTCGCGGCCGACGATCGTGGTGACCTCGGCGGCAGCCTCCTGCATATCGGCCGGGGGCAGGCTCGCGCCGGGCCGGCCGTCGATGATGGTCTGGTTCCGGACGACGCGGGCAACGACCTCGGGTGGGAAGCCACCGGGTGGCTGGCCCATGCGGCCCGAGAGGAGGTCGACCACCGATTCGGGAAAGGCAAGTTCACGGGTGCTGCCCACCAGTTCGCCAGCCTTCATGTCGTTGGTCACCAAGAGCAGGGCAAGGTCTCCGACCGCCTTGCTCGTTGGCGTCACCTTGACGATGTCGCCAAGCAGTTGATTGACCTCGGCGTAGGTGCGGCAGACGTCCTCCCAACGATCGGCCAGGCCAAGCGCCCGGGCCTGTTCCAGCAGGTTGGTGAACTGACCGCCGGGCATCTCGTGCAGGTAGAGGTCGGCATCGGGGGCCTTCATGCCACACTCAAACGGCGAGTAGTGCTCGCGGACGGCTGACCAGTAATGCGTCAGCAGTCGCAGCGGTTCGGGATCGAGGCCGGTGTCGAGATCGGTGTGGCGGGTGGCCTCGACGAGGGCATTGAGGTTGGGCTGGCTGGTCAGGCCGGCGAAGGGAGCCATGGCGACATCGACCGCACTCGCGCCATTTTTGGCGGCCTCGAGGCAGCTGGCCAGCTGGGCCCCGGAAGTGTCGTGTGTGTGAAAGTGAATCGGCAGGCCGACGGCTTCGTGCAGGGCCTTGACCAGTCGGCCAGCGGCAAACGGCTTGCAGAGCCCCGCCATGTCCTTGATGGCCAGCAGGTGGGCACCCCGTTTTTCCAATTCCTTGGCGAGGTCGACGTAGTACTGCAGCGTGTACTTGTCCCGCTTCGGATCGAGCACATCGCCGGTGTAGCAGACCGTGGCTTCGCAGAGGCCGCCGTTGTCACGGACGGCAGCGATTGCCACTTCCATGTTCGGCACCCAGTTGAGCGGATCGAACACCCGGAACAGGTCGATGCCCGCCTCGGCCGATTCCTTGACGAAGGCCTGGACCACGTTGTCGGGATAGTTTGTGTAGCCGACGGCGTTGCTGGCCCGCAGCAGCATCTGAAAGAGGACGTTCGGAATCTTTTCCCGCAGGCGGGTCAGCCGTTCCCAGGGGCATTCCTTGAGGAACCGCATGGCGGTGTCAAAGGTGGCCCCGCCCCACATCTCCAGGGAGAACAGGCCGCTGGCCATGCGGGCATAGGCATCCGCGACCGCGAGCATGTCGTAGCTTCGCATCCGAGTGGCCAGGAGTGACTGATGGGCATCCCGCATGGTGGTGTCGGTCAGCAGCAGTCCCTTGTGGTCGCGGACCCATGCGGAGAACTTTTCCGGCCCCAGTTCCTTGAACCGTGTGCGACTGCCTGCCGGAGGCGTCTGCTTGGGGTCAAAGGTTGGCACGATGGCGGCTGTCCGCCGGGCGACCGGCTGCCGATTCTTCATCAGCGGGTTACCGTTGACGATTGTCTCGGCCAGGAAGGTCAGCAGCCGGGTCGCCCGATCCTGCCGGATGGGGAAGTCAAACAGGCCCGGGGTCTCGTCGATGAAACGAGTGGTGCAATTGCCGGCGAGAAACTCAGGGTGGGTAACGAGGTTGATCAGGAACGGAATGTTCGTCTTCACGCCACGAACGCGAAACTCTTGAAGGCAGCGTTCGACATGGCCGGCAGTTTCGGTGTGGGTGAGGCCACGAGCCGTCAGTTTCACCAGCAGGGAGTCGAAGTAGGGCGTGACAACCGCTCCCGAAAAAGCCGTGCCGGCATCGAGTCGGATGCCCATGCCACTGGCGGAACGGTAAGCAGTAATCCGGCCGTAGTCAGGCAGGAAGCGATTTTCAGGGTCTTCGGTGGTGACCCGGCATTGGATGGCTGCGCCCATCGTGCGAACGGCCGACTGATCAGGCAGCCCAATTTCGGGGTCAGAGAGTTTGTGTCCAGCGGCGATCTGCAACTGCCGACGAACGATATCAATGCCGGTGATCTCTTCGGTCACTGTGTGTTCGACCTGAATCCGCGGGTTCACCTCGATGAAGTAGAAGCGGTCGGCATCGGCATCAACGAGGAACTCAACGGTGCCAGCGTTTTCATAGCGGGCCGTTTGACCGATGGCGATCGCCGCCTCACAGATCTGATCGCGGAGAGCCGGGGCAAGGTTCGGGGCGGGTGCAAGTTCCACCACCTTCTGGTGCCGCCGCTGCACGGAACAATCGCGTTCATAAAGATGGACAAGGTTGCCGTGAGTGTCACCCAGCAGTTGCACCTCAATGTGGCGGGCTCGTTCGATGAACTTTTCGACAAAGACACTGGTGCTACCGAAGGCGGTTTTGCTTTCGCGCTGGGCGCTTTCGAGGGCTCCAGGCAGTTCGTCTTTGCTCCGGACCACTCGCATGCCCCGGCCACCGCCGCCATGAGCAGCCTTGAGCATCACTGGATAGCCGAGGTCGTCTGCGATCGAGAGGGCATCTTCGAGGCTTTCGACCGCCTTGGCCGATCCGGCCAGAATCGGCACGCCGGCCCGCTGGGCGAGGTCGCGTGCGGCGGTCTTGTCACCGAGGTTTTCGAGCAATTCGACTCGCGGGCCAACAAAGGTGATGCCAGCCTCACCGCAGGCCCGGGCGAAGGCCGCGTTTTCCGAGAGGAAGCCGTACCCGGGGTGAATTGCATCAACGCCGTGGGCCCGGGCTAGGGCCACGATGCCCTCAATGTCGAGGTAGCTGCGGAGCGGCTCTCCTTGGCGGCCAACCAGATAGGCCTCGTCAGCCTTGAACCGGTGGAGTGAAAAGCGGTCTTCGTGGGCATAGATCGCCACGGTCCGCATGCCGAGTTCGTGGGCGGAACGAAAGACACGAATGGCGATCTCGCTGCGATTGGCAACCAGGAGCTTTTTGATGGATTTCATCGATTCGTTTCAGTCAGAACAGGGAAGAGCGGCGGTTCGCCTCGTCGGGCGAAGGTGTCGGCGGTGGCCAGAAACGCTACCGAGACGGTGCCACGGTCAGGGCACTCGGGTGATCACACTTCATGGCCCCCGAATTGCTGCCACATCGTACCCTGCCGGCGGAGCAGGGCCTACCGGGGGCGTCAGAGATGAGGGAAAACGAGCAGCAGCCTGAGCGGCCGCACCTGCTCACGTCGCTCTGGCACGATCCTCGGCATAACTGGCCCGTAGATAGACTGGCAGGATTTCGGCGGGGGATTGCGTCGAGCCCCGAGCGGCCGCAGCGAGTCCGAGGTGGGCGACGGTGGTGGCCGTCGGCTGCCAGAGGTTTGCTGGCGCGAGCCGCAGGTCGGGGCGGGCGGCGGTCAGTTCTGCCGACTCCTTAGCAGGCAACATGAGGCCCGGGCCGGTGATCAGTCCGCCTTCCGGCAGGCTCTCCCACCATGCCGCCGGCGTAGTCAGTTGCCCCACGCTGGTCTGCCAGCAGTGGGGCGTGTCTGAAGCCAGCGGCGTCGCGGTGGTCACAAACAGTTCGCCGCGGCCGGCGGCAAAGGCCACATCTATCCGGTCGGCCGGCCGATCGACTGGAGCAACGGCTGCCACTGCCTGTTCGGCCAGGCAGGCGGCCGTCGACACACCGACGATGTCACAGCCGGTCGTCCAGGCGATTGCCTTGGCGGTAGTGACGCCGACCCGCAGGCCGGTGAACGGGCCTGGGCCGACCGCGACGGCGACGAGATCAACCTCGGCCAGTACCCAGCCGGCGGCAGCGGTAGCGGTGTGGATGGTCGGCATCAGGTGGCGTCCCTGATTGCCCTCAGCAGCGAGGGGGTGTTCCTGGAAAACCAGCGCTGCTGCCGGGTCCGGTGGCCGGGTCCCGACAGTCACGCTGCCAGGGCTGCTGGTTTCGACGGCGAGCAATGTCTGAATCTGGTTCCGAATCTGGGCCATGAGGCTGCCTGCTTGACCGTCACAAAGAATCAATCATACCTTTGTGGACGGCGTCGAGAGCATACCCTGCGGATTCCTGGTCCGCCGGAGGTTGTTGCTGCCGACATGCCGGTGGCGATGTGACCGCTCTGCGTTCCGGCGGCTCAGTGAGTGCCCAGTCTTGGATCGCGACCGAGCCAACCGCTCAAGGCCGATCCAGCGACAGGGAAGCATCCGTGAAACTCGCCATCATCAGTGATATCCACGGCAACCTTGAGGCGCTGAACGCCGTCCTCGCTGACATCGACCAGCAGCAGGTTGACGCGGTCTACTGCCTCGGCGATGTGGTCGGTTACGGTCCCAATCCGTGTGAGTGCCTGACGATCGTCAGAGAGCGATGCCAGAAGGTCATTCTGGGGAACCACGATCAGGGCGTGTTGTTCGATCCCGAAGGCTTCAATGTTGGGGCGGAGCGGGCAATTCGCTGGACGCGGGAGCAGCTGGAGCGGCACGACCAGCGGTCCCGGCATCCCGACGACAATCTCAACGATTTTCTCGGTGAACTCCCCCGGAGCTTTCACGAAGATGACATTCTCTTCGTGCACGGGTCAGCCCGCCGCCCGCTCGATGAGTATGTGTTTCCTGAGGATGTCTACAATCCGTTGAAGCTGAAGCACATTTTCGAACTGGTGACGCGGCTTGTCTTTCAGGGGCATACGCATGTGCCGGGTGTGTTTACGGTGGCCCCAGAGTTTGTCGCAGCCGCCGTCGGTCCTAATACGACTGAGGTGCGGATGGTGCTGCCGACGACCAAGGCGATGATCAATGTCGGCTCGGTGGGCCAGCCCCGCGACAACGATCCCCGCTCCTGCTACGTGATCGTCGAGGATTTCGCCACGGTCCGCTATCGGCGAATTCCCTACGCCACCGAGACCACCTGTGCGAAGATCCACGGCATCGCCGACCTCGACAATTTTCTGGGTGATCGGCTGCTTCTGGGCCGGTGAGGCTCCCCTGAAAATCGGTGGGGGGCCCTCCTGAACCGTGGTCAAACCGACTACACTCAGGGTTTTCCTGCCCACATGGATCAATCGTGGAACGCCGCTACGCCCTCTTTATTGCCATTTCACTCGCTGCCGTCCTCGGCAGTCAGGTCCTGAGAACAACGCTCTTTCCGCAGCCGGAGGAGCCACTGCCGGCAGCCAACGAGACGGCTGACCGGGCAGCAGGCGAGGCCGACGCAGAGTCGGCAGACATCAACGGCTCAGCCGCCGCAGCGGCAGCAGGCCCACGCGATGCGGCGTCCGACTCAGCAGAGGTGGCAGCCTCGCCAGCAGCAACGGGTTCAGTCGCGGCGGCTCCCCGACGCCGGGTGACGCTGGGGTCGCTCGACACCGACGGGCCGGTCGGCATGCTGGTGACGCTTTCCAGCCGGGGCGGCACGGTTGAGCGAATTGAACTGGCTGGCGAGCAGTTCCACGACCAGGATGATCGTGGGGCCTATGTCGGTCATTTTGCAGCCGATGTTGTTCCGGAGGGCTGTCGGCTGGGAGTTGTTGGGCCTGGCACGCCGGCGGCGGTTGCCGGTCTGCAAGCGGGCGATGTGATTGTGCGGGTGGGTGAATCGAATACACCCGATCCCCAAAGCCTGGTGGCCGTGCTGGCCCGGGCGAAGGTTCGCAAGCCCCTGCAGGTGACCTATCGGCGACCAACCGGTGACACGCTGGGAGGTGAACAGACGGTTGAGGTGCAGCCGACCCGGCGGCCACTGGAAGTGATCCGGCCAGAGTTTGATGCGGTGCCAGTGGCCGATGTGGCGGCTGGATTCCATGACCCGCTGTCATTTCGGTTGACGCTTGCCTCGCGGGATGGAACCGACCGGCCGGATGGCGGTGAACTGCCGGGGCAGGAACTTGAACAGATCGACTGGGAGACCGAGGTTGTCAGCGGTGGTGGGGCGATTCGTTTTCGTCGGCAGGTGGCAGCAGGGCTCGAAGTGGTGAAGGAGTATCGCCTGGTGACCGCGGCCGATGTGCCGGTCGGGCAGGTCGACGAGGCGCGGGCGGGACGCTACCGGCTACAGTTGCGGGTGTCGTTCACCGCGGCTGAGCCGACGCGGCTGGAATATGCCCTTGATGGCCCTAATGGATTGCCGACTGAAGGCTGGTGGTATGCCGCCAGGGTGTCGCGGTCATGGGGTGGGCTGGGGGTGCGGGACGTCGCGATGCGATTTGTCGGTGAGCCGACCGCCTTGATCAGCAGCATGACGCTGGCGGATGAGGAGTCGATTCCCCCAGCCAGTGCCGTGCTTGCCGGCAAGCCGCTATCGTTTGCCGGGGTGGATGCCCTCTATTTCGCCTCTGGGTTGATTCCGGCGGTTGAGGGAGACGAGGTGCCCGAACTGGCTGAAGTTGAGCCGCTGGTGGTTGGTGAGGTGCCAGAGGCGGCCCGCCGCAAACTGGTCAATGTCAGCTGCCGGCTGCTTTCGCAGGAGCTTGAACTCGAGGCTGACCAGACGGTCACGCATCGCTACGACATCTTTGCCGGTCCCAAGCGGCCCAGCCTGCTGGCGACGTTTGGCCAGCCGCGGGCGGCGATGGATGACCTGGTCTACTACGGGTGGTTTGGCTGGGTAGCCCGGCCCATGATTGCGATCTTGCATGTGCTCCATGCGATCGTCCGCAACTATGGCATTGCCATCATCCTGCTGACGGTCATCGTCCGTGGCGCGATGTTCCCGGTCAGCCGCAAGCAGGCCGTCTCATCACAGAAGATGCAGGTGCTGCAGCCCGAGATGAAAGCGATTGCCGAGAAGTACAAGAACGATCCGCAGAAGCGGACGATGGCGACGCAAGAACTCTGGCGGAAGCACAACTACAATCCGGCCGGTGGCTGCCTGCTGGTCTTCATTCAGATTCCCATCTTCATGGGGCTCTATCGGTCGTTGGCGACCGATGTGGAACTGCGGCAGGCCCCGTTGTTCACCTCGGCGATCCGCTGGTGCTCGAACCTCGCCGCTCCTGACATGATGCTTGACTGGGCGGGCTTCATGCCCGATTTCCTCGTCCGACCAGAGGGCTGGCTGGGGCCCTACCTCAACCTGTTTCCCCTGCTGACGATCGGCCTGTTCCTCTGGCAGCAGAAGCTCTTCATGCCGCCGGCGGTCGATGAGCAGGCCAAGATGCAGCAGCAGGTGATGAAGTACATGATGTTTTTCATGGCCTTGATGTTCTTCAAGGTGCCCTGCGGCCTCTGTCTCTACTTCATTGCCTCAAGCCTCTGGGGAATCGCTGAGCGACTGCTGTTGCCCACGGCAAAGCCGGGCCTGGCGGGGGCGGGCGGCCCGACGGTGGTCGATGCCGTTGCCAGCCGGCCCGTCGGCAACGCGGCGAATCGGAAGCGGCGGAAGCGTCGTTAGGGGTGCGGCTCACGCCTGGGGCGAGGGGGCTCCAGTCTGGTCATGCTTTCCACCACCGACCTCATTGTTGCTCCGGCCACAGCGGCCCAATCAGCATCCCGGGCCATCGTCCGGCTGACGGGAACGGGCCTGCCGGACCTGCTCGGGCAGATGTTCGCCGGGACGGCAGGCGGTGACCTTGCCCTACCTGCCGTTGGCCAGCCACCTCGCCATGTGCCAGCCCGACTGCATGGCCAGGGGCTGGGGCAAGCCTGGGGTGAGCTGCCCGTGGCAGTACTGTTCTGGCCGGGGCCGGCGGGTCCGCTCGGCGCCGCTGTCGCCGAGGTGCAACTGCCCGGTTCGCCGCCACTGCTGGCAGCCGTGGTGGCCGAGGCCTGCCGGCTGGGGGCTCGGCTGGCCCGAGGCGGCGAGTTTTCGCTGCGGAGTTTTCTCGCAGGTAAGATTGATCTGCTCCAGGCCGAGGCGGTGGTGTCGGTCATCGATGCCCGCACACCCGAGGAACTGAGCCGGGCGCTTGACCGCATGGCCGGCGGCGTCGGCCGGTCCCTTGAGCAGCTCCGTGACCGGCTGCTCGATCTGGTTGCCGACATCGAAGCGGCGATCGACTTTGCCGATGATGTCGCACCGGATGCGGTGCCGGTCGCAGCAACCACCGCTGCTGCGCTCCTGCCGCAGGTCAAGCCGATCTACGACGAGCTGCTGGCTGTCGAAGCCAGCCTGAAAGGACGTGATGCATCGGCCCAGGGAGGGCTTCCCCGGGTGGTGCTGGCGGGGGCACCGAACATCGGCAAGAGCAGCCTCTTCAATGCGTTGCTGGGCCGTTCAGCGGCCTTGGTGGAGGATCAAACCGGTACCACCCGCGATTGGATTGGTGGGGAACTCTGTGATGCCGCTGGGGCCGCCGTCTGCCTGCTGGTCGATCTTGCTGGGCTTGCGGCATCAGCAGACACCGTCGGGGCATCGCCGGCGGAGGGGACGGCGGCCGCCGTGGCGGCCGCCGCCGACCGAGTTGCCCGGGAGGAGATTCGGCGGGCTGATCTGGTGGTGGTCTGCCATGATGCTGCGGGGGCTGACGAGGCTGTGGTGCCTGTCCCGGCTGGTGTGTCCTGCATCGATGTGCTCACGCGAGCGGACCGGCTGCCGGAATTGCCGGTCAATGCAGCAAAGAGTCTGCGAACCAGCACCTCGACCGGAGAGGGAATTGCCGAACTTCGGCAGCAGGTGCTGGAGGCGGTGGCGGCCCTGCCTCCGGCAACGCCGGCGACCCTGCGGCTGCGTGCTGGTCTGGCCGCCGCTCGGCAGGCGGTAGAGCAGGCCCAGCAACTGCTGGCCGGCGGAGGGGCCCCGTTGGCCGATGAAGCCTTGCTGGCGGTGGTGCTGCGGCAGGCGATCGACGCGCTCGGAGAGGTGACCGGGGCAGTGATTGGCACCGACATCATTGACCGGGTGTTCTCCCGGCACTGTATCGGCAAATAATAAGAGGAGCCGGCAGCGGGGCTGGCTGGTGCCTGGTGGTGTCTGCCGTGGGACTGACGAGCCTGAGTGCGTTGCTGCGAAGGGAGCCCTGAATTGACTGCATTCGATCCCGAGAGGCTGCCTGAGACATTGGCCCGACTCAACCGGGGCGCACAAGCCTGGGCCTCGTGCGGCTCCGCGGATCGGGCCCGGCTTGCCGGTCAGGTTGCCAGAAGCGTTGCCGCTGAGGCTGCCGTCTGGACGGAAACCGCCGTGGCAATCAAGGCGGCAGCGCCGGATGGGCCGCAGGCCATTTCGGCTGCTCTGCGGCGTACGCTGGCCGCTGAAGAGATGGCCACCGGGCCGCTGGCCACGTTGCGGTTGCTGCTGCTGACAGCCCGGGCCGCAGCCGACATCGCGGTCCGTGGCCGGCCACAGCTTGCATCACCGCCGCGGATCATACACCGGCAGCCGGCGGGTGAGGCGACGCCGTTTGCGGCACCCTCGTCGCTAGTTGCCGTTGAGGTGATGCCGGTCGGGCCACTGCATGACTCGACGATCTTCCGTGGGCACACGGCGACGGTCCGCTGTGCCAACCCCGGTAGTGTCGAGGTCTTCTTGCGAACCTGGGACGATGCCTGTCGCCTCGGGCTGCAGGCCCCCGGGGTCGCCCTTGTACTCGGGGCGGGCAATGTGACCGGTCTCGCTGCCGCCGATGCCATCCAGCAGATTTTTGAGCAGGGCCGGGCGGTGCTACTGAAGATGCATCCGGTGCAGGCGCCGTTGACCCCGGTGCTGACCAATGCCCTCGAGCCGTTGATTGCCGCAGGGCTGCTGGCGATTGTCACCGGTGATGCGGAGGTGGCGGCTGCTGCGATTGCCTCTTCGGAGGTGACCCACGTGCATCTCACGGGTGGCGAGGCGACCTTTCGCCGGCTGGTGGCAGGAGGCGCCACGGGGCCGCTGGCCAAGCCCATCACCTGCGAGTTGGGCAACGTCACCCCATGGGTGGTGGTCCCGGGCCGTTATTCGGACAAGGCGCTTGCCTATCAAGCCGATCAGATCGCCGCCTCGATCGCCAACAACTCGTCCTTCAACTGCATCGCGACGAAGGTCGTGCTGACCTGTCGGCAGTGGGAGCAGCGGGAGCGATTCCTCGGGCTGATTCAGCAGCGGCTGGCGAGCCTGCCGGCCCGGCCGGCCTGGTATCCGGGCATGGCTGAACGCTGGCAGGCGGCGACGGGGCAGGAGCTAGCGACCGGCTGTGTGCAGCCGACGCTCAAGCCCAAGGTTGACCCGGCAGGTGAGCCGCACTGGTTTTCCGAGGAGTGGTTTCTGCCGGTGGCGGTTGAGACGGCGGTCGAGGCAGACTCACTCGAAGCCTTCTGTGTGGCGGCGTCGCGGTTTACCCACAGCCTGCCGGGTACGTTGGCCGCCAGCGTCACGCTGCCCGACGGCATGGCCACTCATGACCAGGCGCGGGTGGAGCTGTTGATTGAGCACCTGCGGTATGGCGTGGTGGCGGTGAACACCTGGTCGGCCTTGGGCTATGCCGTGGGCAACGTCCCCTGGGGTGGCTTTCCGGGCGGGACGCTTGAGAAGCCGGAGAGCGGGATTGGTTATGTGCACAATCCGCAGCAGCTGCCGCTGGTGCACAACTCAATTCTGCGGGCCCCGCTGACCGTCTGGCCAATGCCCCCCTGGTTCCCCTGGCACCGGCGGGGCACGGAACTGACCGCTGGCGTGGCCGCCATGTACGGAGCCATCGCTGGCGGATCCAAGGGGTACTGGCAGCTGGCCAGAATGCTTCCCGACGTCTTCCGCGGGGTGAATTGAATTGCTCACAGAAGGCACGCACCGCTACCGCCGCTTGCGGGGCTTGGCACCGACCTTGTCCCGCGGCTCTGCGGGGCCCTCCACAAATTTGTCACCCTGGCCCGTGATTTCGTAGAGAAACCGGCTCGGCTTGCTCGGCTTGGCCTTGCCCCACTTCATCCGGGTCAGCGCCAGCGACAGCATCAGTCGCTTGCGGGCTCGGGTCACCCCGACATAACAGAGCCGCCGCTCCTCATCGATCGCCGGCAGGCCCTCGTTCACCGCGCGAATGTGCGGCAGCAGGTTCTCCTCCAGGCCAACCATCCAGACACAGTCAAACTCCAGCCCTTTGGCGGCATGTAGCGTCATCAGCTTGAGCTTGTTGCCCTTGGTCTTGTCCTCTTCAAACCGTTCGGCTTCCTGCACTTCCAGAATCAGGTCATCAAGATAGCGGCGGACTGTGGTGGCGGCGTCCTGTCCCCGATGCGCCTGCTCATGGCGGGCCAGGCCGTTGACCAGCTCTTCAACCGACTGCCAGCGGGCTTCCTGTTCGGCCTCATCCTCAAACTCTTTGGCGAGGTACTGCCGGTACCCGCTCTGCTCAAGGACCTGCCGAAGGCCCTCGGCCGCCGAGACCGTTCCACCGGCGGTGGGCCCCAGCCGGATCAGCGCCTCAAGTTTGCCCACGCCGCCCGCCGCTGCCGCTGACAGTCGGCCTGCCGAGCGGGCTTCCAGCAGTGCTGACCAGAGGCTGCGGCCGCCCTCGGCTGCGTCCTTTCGGGCTTTTTCCAGGGCGTTGTAGGAAAGCCCTCGCGGCGGCACGTTGGCGATCCGCGAGAGGGCTAGGTCGTCCTCCTGATCGACCAGCAGCCGCAGGTAGGAGAGGACGTCCTTCACCTCACGGCGGTCAAAGAACGAGCGGCTGCCGACCAGTTCATAGGGAATGTTGCGGTGCCGCAGTTCCGTCTCGAAGACCCGCGTCTGTTCGCCAGTGCGGACGAGGATGGCCATCTCATCGGGCGGAGCCACTCGCTCGCGCAGCAGGGCCTCGGCATCGGCCGTCACTCGCCGTGCCTCGTCGACCTCATCCTGGGCCTGTACGATCGCCGGCTTCAAGCCCGAGGGCGTTTTTGAGACCAGCGTCTTGCCGTGTCGGCGGGTGTTGCAGGCAATCAGCGTGTTGGCTGCTTCGATGATCTCGGGCGTCGAACGATAGTTCTCCTCCAGCCGAACCACGGTCGCCCCCGGCCAGCGGTTGGGGAACTCGAGGATGTGCGAAATCTGGGCGCCTCGCCAGGCATAGATCGATTGGTCGTCGTCGCCAACCACGCAGAAGCTTTTGTGATCGCGGGCGAGGGCCGACAGGATCCGCTCCTGAATACCGCTGGTGTCCTGGTATTCATCGACCAGCACGTGGTCGAACCGGCCGGCTTCCTGTTGCCGGACGGATTCGTGCTCGCTAAACAATTGATCGACTACTAGCAGCAGGTCGTCAAAGTCGACCGCGCCGTTGCCTCGCATCGCTCGCTGATATCGTTGATAGCCGGCGGCCGCCAGGTCCCACGAGTCATCGGCGTCAGTTGAGAGCGTGTCAAAGACGACCTCAGCCCGCACGCCCCGGCTCTTCCAGCGGCTGATCCGGTCGAGCAGTTCAGCCGGCCGCAGCGTCGCCTCAGCCACTCGCAACTCTTTGAGCACCTTGCGGGCGGCCGACTCCTGCTCGCCCCGGTCGACGATCACAAACCGGTCGGGGTAGCCCGCCAACCGAGCATGCCGCCGCAGGATCCGCACGCAGAGGGAGTGAATTGTCGAGACCTCGGGCTTTGGCGGTGGGTTCTCCTGGCCGCCGGCCGCCGGTTTTTTGCTCCGCTTTCCGAACCGGTTGCCGATTCGGGCCACCATTTCGCGGGCCGCCTTGTTGGTGAAGGTGACGGCCAGAATGCGGTTCGGCGGCGTGCCCCGCTTGACGAGATTCACGATCCGGGCGATCACCACCCGGGTCTTCCCGGTGCCGGCCCCGGCAAGCACCAGCAGAGGCCCGGCAGGGGCGTTAACCGCCTCGGCCTGCGCCGGATTGAGACCCTGTGGG
>WTHB01000014.1 GCA_011523305.1 Planctomycetaceae bacterium
CTGACGGGGCAGGCTGCAGGTTCACCAACTCCGCCGCATACTGCGGTTCAGACGTGCCGACGGTGCCCATGACACGTCCAATCTCATCATCGCTGACGAAGGTGCCCTGTCCCCGCATGGTGAGGCTGGTGCCGGGGGAGAGGAAGAGCATGTCACCGTTGCCGAGAAGGCGCTCGGCACCGCACTCATCGAGCACGACCCGGCTGTCGGTGCGGCTCGCAACCTGGAAGGCGATCCGGGCTGGCAGGTTGCTTTTGATCAGTCCGGTGATCACATCGACTGTCGGCTTTTGGGTTGCGAGAATGAGATGGATGCCGACCGCGCGGCTTTTCTGTGCAAGCCGAATGATGTACTGCTCGATCTCCTTGCCGGCCGTCATCATCATGTCGGCAATCTCATCGGCGATCATCACGATGAATGGCATCGTTGTCGGAATCGCATCAGCCTCTTCCTGGCTTTCGGGTTGTATCCGTTTGAGGATCTCAGCTCTGCCGAGGGCGTTGTACTGGGAGAGGTGCCGGACACCAGCTCGGGCGAGGAGGGTGTAGCGTTGCTCCATCTTGTCTACCGCCCAGGCGAGAATTGCCTCAGCCTTCTTCATGTCGGTTACGACGGGGTGCATCAGGTGCGGCAGCGACTTGTACGGCGTCAGTTCGACCATCTTCGGGTCGATCATCAGCATTCGCACCTCATCGGGCCGACGGGTCATCAGCATGGAGACGATGATCGAGTTGAGACAGACACTCTTGCCGGTGCCGGTGCGGCCTGCGATCAACAGATGCGGCATGCTTGCCAGATCGACGGCCATTGGGTTGCCAGCCACATCTTTGCCGAGGTAGACCGGAATCTTCATGTTCTTGGTCTTGGCCTGGGTCTCCTCCATCACCTCGCGGAGCCGGACCATCTGCCGGTCCGTATTCGGGACCTCGACCCCCACGGAGTTCTTGCCGGGAATCGGCGCGACGATGCGGACACTCGGCACCCGCAGGGCAATGGCAAGGTCGTCAGCGAGGTTGGTGATCTTGGCGAGCCGCAGACCAGCCTCCAGTTCGATCTCGTACTGGGAGATAACGGGGCCGGTTTCAATTTCAACGACGCGGACCTTGAATCCGAAGTTGGCAAAGGTCTTTTCCAGAACCTTAGCGCGGGAGCGGACTTCGGCTTCCTGCTCGTCAAGGGCGAGGTTCTCAGGGGGCAGCAAGAGGTCAAGCGGGGGCAGTTCGTACATGCCTGTCGGGTCGGGCGCGATGTCGAGTTCGAGCTGCTTCGTCCGCCGATTCTGGCGGTTCCGAATTGGAACCAATGGTGCCGATGGTGTGGTCTCTGGAGCGTCGACATCCTCGTCGAGTTCGGCTTCCTCTTCCTCGACTTCTTCTTCCCACTCCTCTTCCTCTTCAACCTCCTCCTCAGCGACGACCGCTGGCCTGCGGCGCCTGATGCGGAGCGCAGGGCCGTCCTCCTCCTCATCGTCCTCGTCAGCCTCGGCCTCGGCGTGGACGCCCCGGCGACGCTGCCACCAGGTTGGCTCGTTTTCGTCGGCATCGGTATCGAGGAGCCCCGTGCCGCGGTCTGACCAGCCGCGGGTGACCAGTCGAATGGCGCGGTCGCCAAGGGCCGTCAGGAAACTCACAAGGAGTCCAACAAGTCGGCTGACCGGGCCATCGGCGGCGATGTAGAGACCGACCGCGCAAACGGCTGAGGCAATGATGGAAGCGCCGGTCCCGGCGAAGTATCGATCGGCGAGCCCACCGCACAGGCTGCCAGCCTTGCCTCCGGGGCCCCAGACCGGCCGGGGAATGGCTGTTGGCAGGAAGAGCGTCAGCAGGGTTGCCAGGCCGAGGACGGCAAACACCGCGCCAACGGTCCGCCACGGGAGGTCCGGATAGGCCCGCCCCCTGAACAGGCCAACGGTCAGGCCGGCAGAAAGAACGACGCCAAGCCAGCCGGCAAGGCCCACGCTCTGGTAGATCGCCGTGGCAACGGCAGCACCAAAGGGCCCACAGGCATTGACGGGTTCAAGCCGAGGCGGAAAACCCCGCCCCGCAGGTGGGTCTGCTGAATCAAAGGTCAGCAGCGCTACCGCGATAAACGCCAACACCGGCAACAGGGCAACAGCCAGAAGATGCTGGCCAGGACGGAGGGACTGCCCTTGGGGGACATCCGGATCGATGATGTAGTCGCCGGTGGCAAGCCGCTGCGGGCGGCCTGCTGCAAAACGCTGATTGGCTGTAGCCATAACGAGCCCCGCGGGGGTTGGGTAAGACGTCTCCACCCAACTCTACCCGCCGCTTTCCGGTCGGTCGGCTGCCGGTACAACCGCTGAAGGGCCGCCTTCCACAGACAGGGCCGGCTGTGCGGGTTGGGCAGAAGAATCGGGGCAAGCGGCTCGCGTTTGGCGTGGTAGGCTGCCACCGTGATCACCGTTCCATTGGGCATTGCCGCCGGACTAACCGCCGCTTTTTTCAGTTCTGTCTCCTATCTGGTCTCCCGGCACCACGGTACCCGCCGTTCCGGCGGAAGCAGACGGCTCCTGGTGGTGGCCCATCTGCTGATGGGCTGTGTTTGTGCCCCCATTGCTGTTGTGTTGTTCCCAGCTGAGGCCTCCCCCGCTGTGATCGTGTCGCGGGCTGTCTGGCTGCCCTGCCTGATTTCGACGGGTGCCTACTTTGCGGGCACGTCCTGTGTCTTCCGGCTGCTCACCCGGGCAGATGCCTCTCGCCTGTCACCGCTGCTGGGCCTCAAGATTGTCGCTCTGGCCGTGATCATCACACTGGTCCTGCGGCAGCCGCTGGGCGGCCAGCAGTGGCTGGCGGTCGGACTCTGCGGTGCGGCGGCCGTCGTGCTGCAGCGGGGCGGGTGGGGCCTGCCTGCTGGTTCACTCGGTCTGCTGGTAGTGGGCTGCTTCTGCTTTGCCGCTGCTGATCTCGGCATCGTCGCCCTGATCGATGGACTGCAAAAGCAACTGCCGGTGTCGCGACTTCAGGCTGGCACCCTAGCAATGACCATCACCTATGCCCTCGGCGGACTCATGGTTCTTCCGCTGGCCTTTGCGGAGGCCCGCCACATGCCCCTTTCAGTTGATGATTGGCGGGCAGGGGGGCAGTATGCAGTTGCTTGGCTCGCCGCGATGGTCGCCCTCTATGCCTGCATCGGAGCAGTCGGCGTGGTGCTGAGCACGATTCTGCAATCAACCCGGGGGCTGATCTCCGTCGTTCTTGGGGCGGTGCTCGCCCGCCGGGGCTGGCATGAACTCGAAACTCGCGTGGACCGCAGCATTTTCATCAAACGAGTCATCGCCGCCGTCTTGATGTCAGCGGCGATTGCTGTCTTCGTGACCGCTGGGTGATACTGGTGGGGGTGGCGTCCGCGTTCGAGCCTGGTTTTCCACCGATTCCCCTACGAGGGGATACCGAGGTAGACTGGAAGGCGTCCGGGGTGACTCCATTGCTGAAAAGGAGGAGGAGCATGAACGCGTTCTTTCTGCGGACTTCATCAAAGCACACCAACATGCGATCTGCTGGGCATTATGTCACGGGCTTCACTCTTATCGAACTGCTTGTGGTGATCGCGATTATTGGCGTTCTGATGAGCCTCCTGCTCCCTTCGGTCCAGTCTGCTCGAGAGAGCGGGCGGCGGGCAACGTGCAACAATCATCTTCGACAGATTGGCATCGCCTTACACAATTATGAAAACGGTTTTAAGTCGTTTCCCTCGGGCTGGCGTCCTGGTGGTCAACGAAAAGCTGAGTGGGGTTGGCCTGCCCACCTGCTTCCCATGCTGGAGGAGACCCAGCTCCACGACCAGCTTGGAGTAACTTCGCAGTCGCTTCGCGATGCTATCGCCGATCCAGCAACCCGCAACCTGCTCGGAACTACCGTGGCCAGCTACCGCTGCCCGAGTGATCTGACCCCCGAATTGCTCCCGGGAGGCAACAACACGGGACCACAGTTCAATCGCCTCTTTGATTGTGATAACTGCCCGGCTGACTTCGAGCCAGCGACCTCCAATTATGTTGGTAACGGTGGTCTCACCGACCCGATGCCTGTCATTGGCTCAAATGGAAACGGAGTCTTCTGGTCTGGTACACATGTAAAACTCGAGGATATTACCGATGGTCTGAGTAAGACCTTTGCTGTTGGGGAGCGACATGACCGCTGCCGCGCTGCCACGTGGATCGGTGTGCGGAATCCTCCAGGGCCGGATATGTGGGGAAGTTATTGGGTTCGTGCTCGGGTGAGCATCAAACTCAATGACCCGCGTCCAATTAGTCCGACCAATAGTTGCACCGAAGGATTCAGCAGCGGTCATCCCGGGGGCGGCAATTTTCTTTATTGCGACGGAAGTGTTCACTCCCTGAATGACGACATAGGATTTTCTAACGGCGGTGCAACCTTCAACAACTCCAGTCCGACGTACGATGTGGCCCTGCTCGGTGTCTATCAGCACCTCGGCATCAGGAACGATGGAGCTGCCACCAATCCTTAGTGAATGAACGATTCGTGAGGACAGCCGACACTGTCGTCGCTGTGCATCACAAATCTTTTGCGAGTATGGTTCCGGAAAAACATGGCCAGTGAAGCCGGCGAAATAATCGTTATCGTGCGAGCCATTGCAGCGGAGGTTCTTCGACGATGCAAAGAGTGGCTGGCTGAGCGGCCGCAGGCGCAGGCCTCACTTGTCGCGGCAGGAATGGCACTCGCGTTGATTCTTATTTTCAAAATCATCGCGGGATTATTTTGGGCACCGGCTGGCATCCCGCTGGGCCGGGTCAGTGGCACCGTGACTCTTGACGGACGGCCGCTCAGACGGGCGACGGTCGAGTACACGCCGGCCGAAGGCGCTCCCGCGTATGGCCTGACCGACTCGAGCGGCGCCTATACCCTCTCCTACGTACCTGGGAGACCAGGAGCGACCCTCGGTGAACAGACGGTCAGAATCACGACCTACGACTGGGTGACTCAGCGGGATGGAGCGAAGCAGGAGATCCCCGAATTGGTACCATCCCGCTACAACGCGGACTCGGTGCTTTCGACAATGGTTGAGCGTGGCTCGCAACGGCATGACTGGAAGCTTCGTTCGCAGTAGGCTGTCAGTGCGACGCCAGCACGGCAGTCGCCCCCAAAGCTACTGGAGTTTGAGTCAGCGTGCAGCAGTCAGCCCACCCGTTGCGACAGGAAATCGGCCTGCTGGTCGGAGTTGCAACGGCGGTCATTTTCTTCTTCGGCGGGTCCAGCCTCCTCGCCGACCTGAGTAACCACATCGTGGCGGCAGCTCTTTTCTCCTGGCTGTTCCTTGCCATTCTTTGGCTCGCCTTTGGCGTCGTGCGACACGCTGACGCCCTTGCTGTCCGGCTTGGTGAGCCCTACGGCACCGTGCTGCTGACGCTCGCCGTAATCGGCATCGAAGTGGCGATGATTGCCGCGGTCAGTCTGTCCGGAAAGGCCCATCCGGGCCTGGCCCGCGACACGATGTTCTCAGTCGTGATGATCGTCCTTACCGGCATGCTCGGCGGGACACTGTTGGCTGGCGGGCTTCGCCACAACCGTCAGGAATACAACTTGTCCGGCGCGAACGCCTACCTTGGAGTCTTGGTCCCACTGGCGGTGCTTACTCTTGTGATTCCACGGTTCACCCTGTCAGCACCGGGTGGAAACGTGTCGGTCTTCCAGGCAACGTTTCTGCTGGTGACCTCGGCTGGGCTCTACGGCATTTTTCTCCTGGTACAAACTGGGAGCCAGGCGAGTTCGTTTCTCGCCATTAATGCTGACGAGCACGAGCACGATGAACCACCATACGCCACCGCATCGCATGCCATGCTTTTGGTTGCAACGATGATTCCCGTGGTGTTGCTGGCGAAAAATCTTGGGAAAGTAATCGATCATGCCAGTGACGCCCTTGCCGCCCCGCCTGCTTTGGGTGGCTTCCTGGTGGCTACGCTCGTGTTGGCACCGGAGGGTCTCAGTGCCCTACAAGCAGCCCGGGCAAACCGCCTCCAACGCACCATCAACATCTTACTCGGATCTGCCACCAGCACGATTGGCATGACAGTACCGGTCGTGCTGGCCATCGGCCTGGTTTCGGGCCGCACCCTGGAACTTGGCCTGGAGCCGACTGACATTGTCATGCTGACTTTGACGCTCATTACCAGCGTCATCACCCTGGGCACCGGTCGAACCACGGTGCTGCAGGGGGTAGTTCACCTTATCCTGTTCGCAGCCTACATCATGCTGATTTTTGATGGCTGACCTGCGCACGGGGGCTGACCTGTAGCGACGTTGGTTTTCCGCGGCGGCTCGGTGGCAGCGGATGTTCCGACTGCGGACTTAGGAACCGGGTTTCTGCTTCGCCCCCAGGCTTTCGATGTAATCGAGCAGGCTGGCAAACTCGTGGACGGAAAAGGTGTTCATGAGCCCAGCCGGCATCACTGAGGTTGGCAGGTTCATGCGTTCGTCGATTTTATCGACTGCGACTCTGTGTTCCTTGCCAGTTGCATCTCGTAGCACGAGGACATCAGCCGATTCCTCGGTAACGAACCCGGTCAGCGTGGTGCCGGCGTCGAGCAGGATCAGATTTGTCTTGAAACCCTGGGCAATCGTTTTGTTCGGCATCAAAATCGCTTCGGCCAGCTGCGGCCGGCGATAGATGTTGGTGATCGAGCCGAGGTAGGGGCCCTTGGCGGACTGATCCTCTGAAACTGTGTGGCAGGTCACGCATTGGGCCCGGGTAAAGATTGCCTCGCCCAGTGGGGCACTGCCGCTCGCATACTGCGTGACCGCGGCAATTGCGTCGAGCAGGGGAAGCCCACCGATCTCCGCCGTGGTGTCTTGTCCCGGTTCCTGAATGCCCAGTCGGCTTGCAGCGCTCTTGGCAAGTCGCTGAACCCGGGGATCAGGATCGGTGGTGGCGATCCTGATCCGCTCGTTGATGGTCGGCAGCTTCGTCCAAAAAGCGGCTTGGAGCAGTGCTCGCTTGCCGGCAGCATGCTGCCAGGCCCGTTCAATGGCCTGGAGGGTCACCTCCCGAGCCTCCACACCACTGGTCTTCGCCTGGGCAATCTGCAGGAGCCCCGCTGCGTACCACTCGCCGCCGGGCCCCTCAGCATCGCTTGTCAGCCGCTCTGCCAGCAGGTCAGCATGGTTCTGCAGCGTGGGCGTGGCGAGCAGGAGCCGGCGGGCGGCGTCCCGTTCTGGACGAGTGGCCTCATGCTGTTGAAGCGTGCCCAACGCATCGAGCACAGCTGGGAAGGCTTGGGGATGGTTGCTTTCAAGGAGCAGCGTTATCACGCCAAGCAGGGTCTCTGGCGCAGCGGCTGCGTCCCGCGCCGCAGCGACCAGCATCGGGACGGCCTCAGCGGGCAGTTCGGTCTGCTGAGCCAGCTGCTGAACCACGGTTGGCAGCAGGCCAGCATCGTTCTTGGCGAGATTCAGCAAAACCGTCAGGGCCTGGTCGTTCCGAACCCGATTCCTTCCCAGGGCTTCAGCAACCGCCGCGGCCTCGGCTGCCGACGTGCCGGGGTTGTCGAGCACTCTGTTCAGGGTAGCCAGGATTTGGGGCGTTTCCTCCCAGGACACCGGCTGGTAGTAGGGGCCACGGGTATCTGGTCGGGTGCTCCACGAATCACCTTGCCAAGCTGCCTCCCGCTGGGCCAGTCGGGCCAGCACATTGATAAGCAGCGCCCGGCTGGTTGGCTCCTTGACTGTCTTCAGCCGTTCTTGTGCCGCCGTAACCACCTCAGGCTGATGCATTCGCATCAACGCGAGAGCGGCCCCCTCCTGAACCGCTGGGCTGCCCCGATCAAACGCCCGCAGCGTGGCAGCGACTGCCCTTAACGTTGTGAGTCCGCGAGTGGCGGTATGCCTGATCAAACGATCGGAACTCCCTAGATGCACGGCGATGCCATCGGCCACCTCGGCTGCACCTTGACGCGTTGCAGTGATGATCGCCTCCAGGGTGGCCCGTGGGTTAGTGCTTGCCAGCCACTTTCTGAGGAGGTCCGCTGGGAGTGGCCCGCGCTGACCTGCTGTCCGCAGATCAAGCCCAAGATCGCCGCACGCTCTGATTAGCAGCGGCAGTAGCGGATCGTCAGGGGCGACTGCGGGTACAAGTGCGTCGACAACGGCGAGGCTAGTCGAACTGGTGAGCCCCCGCTGTGACACCGCATGGAGTGCTACCACACGGTTTGCCAGTGGCAGGGATCGGTTGGCGAGGGCACCCATTAGTGCCTGCTGCGTGTCTGGTTTCAGTGGACGGCGAAGCAGCATTCGCTGGGCCGCCAGCCGCTGCACATGGCTGGGTGAGTCACGAAGCAGGGCGACCAGGTCGGCATCAGAGGCTGCCGCGAAATCCGGAACCGCTGAGGGCGTGAAGCCTGTTGGGGTCGCTCGGGCAATATAGCCGTGCTGCGGCCCTTCCCACTTGAAGGTCGCAGGGCCCTTCCAGGCAGCCTGATAGATCGCACTTCGTCCATCGACATCGATGTCCGTCGGCCTTGGCATTTTGAAGAAGCGGGCTGGCTCTCCGGTCTCCGAGAACCCGGCACCCTCACGTTTGACCGGATGGCGGAACGAGCCTTCACGGCCCCAGTCGCAGGTATAGACGCCGTTGTTCCAGGCATCGGGGATACCTGGCTCGCTCAAATAGCAGGCGCCACAGCCGGACCCACCGCCATAGTCAGCAAGCGGCGGCACAATTTCCTCAGCAAAGTTCCGGAAGAGCCGGGGGTAGCCATGGTCTTCAAGTCCGCTGAGGTGATGGAAGCGAACATTCCAGCCACCGCCGTCATTGGTGTTGTCGCGGGCAAACAGGTCGAGCGTTGGGCTGATCGAGATACCATAGATATTCCGGGTGCCATCGGAGAACGTCTCAAGACCAGTTCCGTCGGGCCGGAATCGGACAACCCCGCCACCCCGCATCTGCAGCGTCCGGCCGTCGCGTCCTGTGGCCTCCATGAAGCCAAAGTCTCCGCAGGCAATGTAGATCCAGCCGTCAACGCCCATTTCGAGACCATTGGTGGTGTGGTCGGCCGACCGCTTCTCAAACCCGAACGCGATGTCCGAGATCAGTCGGTCAGAGGCGTCGGCGACGCCGTCCTGATCCGTGTCGTAGAAGACATCGATGTGGGGTGGATGAAGGACGTAGAGACGATCATGATCCCAGAGAATCCCTCGGGGAGAGTCGATATCGCGGATGAACTCAGTCACCTCGTCGGCGCGACCATCCTGATCGGTGTCCCGCAACCGCAGCACTCGACCGCGATGGGGTTGCCTGCCCAACGACCCGTTGCCGTCCGACGACACGTACAGGTCACCGTTGGGGGCCGCCGCGAGATAGGTGGGGTAGTTGGCCATTTGCCACGGGGCGAAGAGCGACACCTCGAACCCGTCCGGCACCGCCACCCCAGCAAGTGTGGCGGCCTCCTCGGCAGCGGTCAGCCGGTGGGGCTTGGGACGGATATTCCCGCCCGCGTCAAAGCGGGCTGAGTCCTGGGCAATTGCGTTGGACGTTCCACTCGCTGACGCGAGTTGCACCCTCTTTCCGTCAGGGCCAAAGAGTCGCAGTTCAAACAGGCTGGGCCACATGCCCCGTTGCTGCCTGAGGACGTTCACCCGCACAAACCGCACGTCGGCGGCGGAAAAAAGATCTCGGCGCACGCCCCCTTCCGTATTGCCCGAGGCATCAAAAGACCGCGTCCAGGCGACGCCGTCAGTCGATGTCTCAATGGTGTACTGCATCCATTGATCGCGGATTTCCCACTCAATTTCAGCTCCCGAAAGTGAGATCGGCTCAGCCCATTCAACCTGAAGCCAGTTGGGCATCGCTGGGCCAGCGCCGCACCAACGGGTCGAGGTATTGCCATCGACGGCGTCGCTGGCTGGGTGGGCAGGGCTCTGTTGACTGGTCTTTGCGGTGACAGTTACCGGAATGCCTGCGGCACCATAACCAGGCCCCGCCGCCCAACCGTCAGCCGACGGGCCTGGCTCAATGAGGTCGAGGATATTTGAGCCGGTATAGGGCTGGTGGTAGTGATCGTCATCAAGCTTCCGGCAGGCCCAGAGCAGACCCCGAGTCACCATGTCGAGATACCGGGGATCTTCAACGTTGTGATTGAAGTGCCCCAGCGACGTGGAGAAACTCCGCACACCGGCGTGCTCATTCACCCAGGCCACCACCGCAGTGTCGGTGACCTCCTTCCCATTCCGCTGGTAGGTTTGCCTACCGACGGCCAACGGCTGTGCGGTGAACATGATTTCGTTGTTGTAGAGTTCCTCGTTGCCCGTCACCCAATCAGAAAATCCTTTGACGATTGGATGGGATCGGTCAACGAACTCAACGGCCACTGGGAGGTGCGGGCCATGCCGCACTGACATGAGGCCGATGTGGCGGCACCAGGCCTCGTGGTGCTTGGCCGTGAACGTGGCGGGTGACCCACCACGGCCGCGAAACGAATGCATGGCGCAGTGCAGGTGCACGGCAGGAATGGTCTCATGGGCCGCCAAGATGTTCCGCATGGAGGTGGGATCATCGTTGAGGGCAACGCATTCATCATGGATCACCACGTCATAGCCATCAGCCCAGGCGGGGTCGCGAAAAATGGGCATCGGCAGATTTGCCGTTTCCCCAATGGGGTCGGTGGGATTGCTGCGGTAGAAGACGACGTCCACCCGGACGTTGGCCCGTGCCTGAATCCCCTCAAAGAGGATCCGGTGTTGGGCCTCGTAATCGTGGCAGCAGCCGCCAGTGACAAGTAGCGCCTTGAGTGGCTGGTCCGCTGGAGCAGGTGGTGCCAGACCGACGTGAGCGGAGGGAGGCTCCGCGGCGAGAGCAACCAGGTAAAGGCTGCACCCTAGCCAGCAACCCACTACCAGCCCAAGCAACTGCCAGCATCTCACTCGATTTCGGATCACGTCTTCAGCCCTCCGGCGGAACTCTGGCAAGGTGGTCAGCCCTGTCAGCACGGTTGCGTAGAACCATAGCCTGACGCGGCCGGCGATTACAGCGGTCCTTGGCGGGATACTCCACCGCAGCCGCACAATTCCGTGCCCGGCTCAGTAACTGGCACCTTTTTCAGGGGGGCGTCCTGTAAGGATTGCCTCAGCATCACCGACTCCAATCCGGCGGCAGCCCATGCGGAGATAGCCAACGCAGGTCTCCCAGTCCCGGATGCCGCCCGAAGCCTTCACTCCCAGGCGGTCTCCGACCGTGTCGAGCATGATCGCTACCGCCTCCGGTGTCGCGCCGGCTGGACCAAAACCGGTTGATGTTTTGACAAAGTCGGCACCCGCTGCCTCGGCCAGGCGACAACCTCGGGCGATCTCAGCCGGCGTGAGGAAGCACGTCTCGAGAATCACCTTCACCAGAACGCCAGCGGGTTGTGCGGCCGCCACCACGGCAGCAATATCAGCCTGCACCGCAACGTCGTGCCCAGCCCGAAGCCCACCAATTGAGATCACCATGTCGAGTTCTCTTGCGCCGTCCGTAATCGCCGCAGCCGCCTCGACTGCCTTTGTTGCAGCACGGTGGCTGCCGTGCGGAAAGCCAACCACACTGGCGACAACTACAGGGCTCTCCCGGACCAGGGTGGCGGCCAGCCCGACATCAACCGGCCGCACGCAGAGGCAGCCAACGCCTCGTGTTATGCACATGGCGGCGGCCTGCCGCAGGTCGGTTTCGGTCTGCTGCGGCTTGAGGACGGCATGATCAAGACAGGCTGCCACGTCAGCGACAGTGGGCGTGAGGCTCATCGCTAGGGCTTCTCCTCATTGGCATGATGCTGCCGTCGGGACGCACCCAGTGCCACCCCGCCGATCCCCAGGCCGACCCCGACGCAGTCAGCGATCCAGTCTCCGAGTTCGGCCTGCCGGGAAAACCAGGGCTGTGTCAACTCGTCGGCGGCGGCAAAGAGCGCAAGCACGACGAGCAGTGTTGTCAGGTTTCGCAGGGAGAGTTCTCTTGTGGAACCGATGACCGCCGCTGCCAGCGTCCCGAGTACCGTGTAGGCAAGAACATGCAGCACCTTGTCAGCGCCAGGGTATCGAATCATGCCGCCTACGGAGGGCAGATGGGTTGCCACAATCAGCACACCCGTATAGAGCACCAGCCCCGCACCGAGCAAGGCAGACAGCCAGCGGACACGAGCAGGCCTGCCGGTCGCAGGCGGCTGGTTGGGGGAGCGGGGCATTCGGTGCGTCCCTCCAAGGACGTGCGGGTGAACCGAGCAGAACACGAGCGGCGGGCGTCAGGAGCGGCCGCGGAAGTTGGGCCGTAGCCGATAGCGGCCATGACCAAGCCGCCGAAGAATCCCGGCCATGCTGCCATCAGGGCCAACCGCCGCGAGCGTTTCTGTGGTGACGGTCGCCGGCAGGTCAATATGACGGCCCCAGGTGGCCTCTTCCAGGGCAGCCTCATCAAGCTTGAAACGGCCCAGGTGGCGAACGGCCGCCAGCGGTGGCTGCACAGCCGCAAGAAACTCCTTCTGCAGATCAGTTGAGACGACAGCAGGCGGGAGTGGAATCGCCCCTGACAGTTCGAAGGGCCCAACGGCGGTCCGGACGAGCCGTTCCATCACTGCCGTAGTGCCCAGGGCAGCGGCCAGGTCGCGGCCGATCGCGCGAATGTATGTCCCGGTGGAGCAGGTCACTTCACACTCAAGTCTCGGCCATTCATAGCGTGCGATTGTGAGCCGTTCGATCCGGATCCGCTTGGGCTCCAGAGCGAGCGGCCGGCCTTTTCGTGCCGCCTTATAGGCCCGTCTGCCATCAACTTTCTTCGCTGAGTACGCACAAGGATATTGCAGGATATCTCCCCGCTGGTCTGCAGCTGCGGACTCAATCTCTTGCAACCTTGGCTGCACAGGGGCTGACTCGACGCACACCTCCGTCTCCAAATCATCTGAAGGACTCGAGCGGCCAAGCTGAAAGGTGACGGCATACTGCTTCGGGCACTGGTGTACGAAATCGACCAGCTTGGTGGCCCGGCCAATGCAGACAACCATTACCCCAGTGGCTAACGGATCAAGCGTGCCTGCATGCCCGACAGCCTTCGTGCCAAGCAACCGGGCAACGCGGTCGACCACATCCCGCGAGGTCACTCCCGCAGGCTTATCAATCACGACGACGCCGTCCACAGGTGCCTGCTCAGCGGACATCAGGCTGCCTCAATCCCATTGATCGGAAAACTGTAGAGGTTGGCCACCGAGGCCGCCGGCATGCCGGCCAAGGTAACCTGCGTGCGGAGACGGGCCGGGTCGGCCACGGCCCCGGCTACGAGACGTTCAAACTTGAGATCGACCAGCCGGGCGGTTTCGGCCTGATCCGCTCGGGCATGGCCCAGCGGAAACATCACCAGGTCGCCACCCAGTGTCCCCAGCTGCTCATGCTCGAGAGTGACACTCGTGGGAATGCCCTCCGGGTAGCGGCTGTCATAGGCGTTGCCACCGGGGATCACGTCAAGCCGCTGAATCACATCTTCAATAGCCGGGTCCGCGATTGCGGATGGCGCATAGTCATCCGGAAGGAGCATCAGGTCCCCCCAGCCCGGCCGGCTGCAGCCAGCATTCGCGGCCGCTACTGCCTTGAGCAGCGTGCGAGCCAGAATGTACGGGAGCGAGTGGTCAGCGGACTGCCGCGTCTGCGGCGTGCGTTTGGCAGGATCGGCGATGATCGAATACGCCGGCTCATAGATGGCAACCCGGATTTTCCTGATGGCCGCCAGGTCAGCCGCCAGACCGTCATGCCGATTGAGCAGATCGACCAGTGCTTGGAGCGCACCGGCCGTTTGATGTTCGTAGAGACCGAGTTTGAAATGCATGCTGTGGATGGCGAAGGCATCCCCCGACACGCCCAGTTCCAGGTCAAACGGACTGTGTCCTGCGGTGGTCGGCAGGTTGAGTCGATAGATCGCCAGCGGGTTACGAAACACGTCGCGGGGTCCCTGAAAGCCTGCCAGGGCACGGCGGGCTGCCACCACCGCGGCCTCAGCGGCAATTGCGGCTGAGGCGCCCTTGCTGTCAGAAAGTTGTTCACCAGCGCGAATCGCCCGGAAGGGCACATGATGGGCCACGACGAGTCCGATCGCTGACTCGATCTGCTGCTCCGTTCCGCCAACCGCAGCGGCATAGGCAGCAGCCGATGCGACCGCACCATGATGAACATGATCAATGGCAAAAGTTCGAAGCGGGAAGACCTCGGCGAGTCGTCCACGGATTTCGTCAATCAGCAGCATCACCCGCAGGGTTTGGTCGCCATTGAGTCCAGCCTCGCGGGCTGCCGCGATCGCAACGGGGTAGTAATCATTGTGGCCAAACTCACCAGCAGTGCAGCCACGCAGGGGGTCATAGCCAAAATTTGTGCCGTTTGAGTCCCACTCTCGAACGGCGGCGGCATTCGCGACCACCGCTTTCTCGGTTGCACACGGCTGAGTTGCACCCAGGCAGATGCCGCCTTGGCTACCGATCGCTACGGGGGTCTGAAGGGCTTCCCGGCGGAGCACCGTAGGGGCATTCGCCTGCTGCCAAATCGCCGACACCCCACAGCCGACGCTGTCGAGGTGAAACCGCTCCAGGAGCGTTTGCGTGGCAGTACCGATCGGCTGTGGTGAATCGAGGAAATCGCGGCAGTAACGGGCCAGTCCCACCGCCTGATTGGAAGCGGCTGGGAGGAGGGTGGTGGTGCCGGACTGAAGCGGGGCAGGGGGCATGCGGAACACCAGGCGACGAGGAACAGCGGAGAGGGGGGGAACACGACAGAAACCGACTGCGGTTCTACCCGATCTGAGGCTGGCGATAGACTCAGAGCCATGGAACAGCAGCAACTCGGACCCTATCGCCTACTCAACCGCCTCGGCCGGGGT
>WTHB01000157.1 GCA_011523305.1 Planctomycetaceae bacterium
ACCTGCAACAGGAAACCGAACTCGCCGAACGGGCCTGGCTCGATGGGCGGGCCCGCTTCGCCGACCCTACCACCCTCGACACCTGGCTGGCTGCAGCCGCGGAGCTACCGCTGGAGCAGCGTCTGCGCGACGCCGAAGCCGCCACAGCGGAACTCGACGAAACCCTCGCTGCTACTCACAACCGCTGCACGGATCTGCAGAAGGCGATCGAACAGGCCGCCACCGACACCAGTCTGGAGGCACGCCAGCGACAGCTCGCCCAGCTTGACCAGAAACTCACCGACGATGAGGAACGGCTGCATCTCCTGCAGCGAGCCCATCACCTCCTGGAGGAGACTCGCGCCGAAGTGGCCCGCCACCACCAGCCGGCGGCTCTGCTGGAGGCGTCGCACTGGCTGACCCGACTCACCGATGGCCGCTACACCCGGATTACCACCGCCGTCGATGAGCCCCGGCTCGATGTGCACGATGCCGCTGGCGTGATCTGGAATCCAGAGCGGCTCAGCCGCGGCACTCGCGAACAAGTCTTTCTGGCCCTGCGATTGGCTCTGGTTCGAGCCCTTCACGACCATGGCATCATGCTGCCGGTCGTGATGGACGACGCGCTAGTCAACTTTGACGACCAGCGGGCCCGGGCGGCCTCCCGGACGCTGGTGGAGTTCATGGCCGACCAGGCGGGTAATCCACAGATGCTTGTACTCACCTGCCATGCCCACGTGGCCGGGCTGTTCCGCCAGGCTGGTGCAGCGGTACGAACCCTTGGACCAGCAGCCGAAAGTCCTGCCCCTGCCGTGACCACCGCTTCTGTCGCCACGCGTGCAACCACCCCATCGACGCAGCCTGCCGATCAGGCCTCGGTGGACGAAGGCTGGCCAGCGGAAGATTACTTCTTTGGCGACGAGCCGAAACACGACACTGCGACGGCCGCGACATCACCACGACGACGCCGTCGGAAGAAGCGACGTGAGGACCGTCCTCAGGCCTGACTGAAGCCACCCGGCAGACGCTCGCGGACGAGCGCGAAGTAGCGGCTTCGCATCCCGCCAAGCAACATCCCCAAGTAGGCGTTGCCACCCAGCGACAAGAACAACGCCACAAGCGTGCCGATCAGCAACGACCAGGGCCGGTCCTCCGCCGAACCTGCTTCGGCCGGCGTGGACACCGTCGCGTCGGTAGTCGCTGTCGCAGCAACTACCGGCCGGGGTCGGGCAGCCGCCTCAATCACCGATCGCTCCACCGCAGCGGGCCAGCGATCGGCAACATAGATACAGACTCGCCGGACATCCCGAGCGTCCGCCGGCACATCGCTGGTAAAGGTATACGGGCTGCGATTGGTCACCAAATCGGGCTCGACCCGCACCAGATACTCACCACCACCTTCGTCACTCGGCACGTAGGCGGTCTCAATTCCGGTAGCCAGCATCGCCGCTGTCAGGGCGAAGAATTTGAGGAGCATCGATCCAGTCCCTCCAAAAGAAACAGGCAGCAGGCACACGACAAGAAGCCAGGCAACGGTGCGTTGCAACTCCCCCTATTTCACCCTCCGGTAGGCCGGGGATGCAAATCGACTTCCGGAGGGCTCCCCCCAGCGTCACCGGACAGAGTATCGAGTTCGGTCTGCAGCATGGTGAGGGCAGCCTGCAGGAAGGCCACCGCAATGGGCCCAACAAACACACCAATCGGGCCGAGGGCCCCGACGCCGCCCAGCACACTCAGCAGTGCCAACAGCGGATGCAGTTTGGACTGCCCATGCAGAACAATCGGCTTGATCACGTTGTCGATCGTCGAAACCACTGACACACCCCAGAGCGCGAGGCCCGCAGCCGCCCAGGTGCTTTTGGCAAAGAACAGCAGGTAGAGACTTGCCGTCCCCCAGACGGCCGCTGCCCCCACAAACGGGATCAAGGCGCCGAAGAACGTCAGCAGGGTCAGCAGGAAGACCGTCTCGAGCCCCGCCACGTAAAACCCAAACCCGGCCAGCACCGCCTGTACGATGGCCGCCAGGAGGGTTGAACTTACGACCGCCCGGCTGACCTCCTCGAACTCTTCAAGCAGCTGCCACTGGTAGCGCTGGTCGAGCGGAATCAGCCTGGTGACAGCGGTAAACATCCGCCCGCCATCGGCCAGAAAATAAAACAACGCCACCGTCATGACGATCACGCCAATGATTGCTTTGGCGATCACCACCGGCGCTCCGGTGGCAATCGGACCAAACAGCCCTTCCGCCAGTTTCCTCACCTCGGTGTTGACGTCATCCGCAGTGAACTCCAGACCGGTCGCATCGTTCAACGAAACGATCAGCCCCTCGAGTACGGCAGGATCGAGCCGGAGGCCCGTGGGGCTGCGGAGCATCGCCACGGCGTCACCGCCAGCCCGCACCACGAGAAGTCCGAGCGGCACCAGCACAATCACAAGGACGAACGCCGTCGTCAGGGCCGCTGCAACCCACTCCGGAGCACGCAACTTCTGCCGCAGCCAGCGGTAGAGCGGCCCAAAAATCACCACGAGCATGGCTGCCAGAAGCAGCGGGAGCAGAAAACTCGACATCACCCGCAGCGAGAGCAACCCAAACGTGACCACAAGGCCGAGAATCACACCGAGGGAAATGAGTCGTGTCATGCACGTGGGCCCGGAAGCAAAAAGGGGGATCGACAGCCGCAGCGGGCTGCCCGAGTTCCGCCGATTGTATGCCCCCAGCACCGGTTCTGAGAACGCTGGGCGTTTTTTGACTCGTCTACGGGCAGGGAACCGTGCCATACTTCTCCCTGACAGCCTGGCTGCTGCCGGTTCCTCTCGACTCTTTTCGCCGCACTTGGCATGCCTACAGCCTCCACTGATACGCCCCCCCAGGTTTCACTCGTCGTTCCGATTCGCAATGAGGCGGGCAACATTGGTCCGCTGATCAGCGAGATCACTCATTGTCTCGATGGCTCGCAGTTTGACTGGGAACTCCTTGTGATCGACGACGGCTCAACTGACGAGTCGGCCGCCGAGGTGGCCACCACAGCCGCCACCGACCGACGGATTCGCTGCCTGCAACCCGCCGCCGGGCAGGGGAAGTCAGCGGCTCTGGCAACGGGCTTCGCCACTGCCCGCGGCGCGGCGGTCGTCATGCTTGATGGGGACGGCCAGGATGATCCGGCCGAAATCCCCGGGATGCTTACCCGATTGGGCCTGGCCCCGTCCGGTCAGCCTGCCCCACCGGCAGAGGCTGACCTGGTCAACGGCTGGAAGACTCCACGGCTCGACCCCTGGCACAAGACGATGCCCTCCCGGGTGTTCAACCTGCTCGTGAGCCTGCTCACGGGCGTGTCCCTGCATGATCACAACTGCGGACTCAAGGCGATGCGTCGGGAAACTGCCACGCAGCTGACGCTCACCCCTGGCATGCACCGGTTCATCCCCGTCCTGGCTGCGGCCACTGGGAGCCGGGTCGTCGAGCAGCCGGTTCACCATCGACCACGAACCCGCGGGGTTTCGAAGTACGGCATGGCCCGATTCTTCCACGGCCTCTTTGACCTTGGCCGCGTCTGGTTGCTGCTCGAAACCGGGCGGCTGCACCCGCCGGCAACTGGCAGCTCGACGGCAATCGGCCCATCCCCAAACCCAACCGCCGGCCTCCGCCTGATGGTCTACTGGCTGCTGGCAGCCCTCGCCCTCGGAAGCGTTCTTGGGCGGATCATGTCCGTGGCGAGCATCGATCGCCTCGCCTTGGAGAACCGGTTGGTGAGTGAGGCCACCGAGCGGCGGCTCGCAGCACAACCAGACGAGCAGTCCCCGGCTGCCAGGGCGGCCGTCCAGGCCGAGGTGGCCGCCACCATCCGCGACGAAAAACGCCTCCTGCGGCCCTTCCTTTCGGCCAATGACCGCAGCCGCTGGCTGACCATCCGCAGCCTCGTCGAGCACGGTAGCTTTGCGATTGAATCCCTGGCCTGTGAACCGGGCTGGGACACCATCGATGCCGTGGTACACCCGGATCGCAGTGGGCGTCTGCATCTCTATTCAAGCAAGCCACCGCTCTTGTCAGTCCTGCTCGCCGGCCCCTACTGGCTGGCCAATCGCATCACCGGCTGGACGCTGGGTGACCATCCTTTTGTTCTCGGTCGGCTTCTGCTGGCCAGTTTCAATCTGCTGGCCCTGGCGGTTCTGCTCTGGAATACCTTCGGCCTGATTGAGTGCATAGGACAGAGTGATTCTGGGCGGCTCTGGTCGGCAGCGGTGATTGCCGGCGGCACCCTGCTGACAACTTTTGCTGTCGCGCTCACCAACCATCTCTTTGCCGCCAGTTGTGCAGCTGTCAGCCTCCGCGCCGTGGCAGCCATTCTGCGGGAGAGCAATCGCTCAGGGCGGGTCTTCCTCACAGCCGGGCTGGCAGCCGGGTTGGCGGCCGCCTTCGACCTGCCGGCATTGGCCTGGACTGCAGCTGTGCTGGCCATCCTGCTCGCCTGCGACAGCCGCCGCACCCTCGCGACCGCCGTACCGGCCCTCATCCTCGTGGCGATCGCCGCCCTCGGCACGAACACCCTGGCCCACGGCAGCCCATGGCCACCCTACGCTTTCCGAAACGCCACAGAGACTGAACTTGTGACGGTGACAACACCTGCCGAGGGAACGCCGGGAGACGAATGGAACCCGACCAACTGGTATGACTACCGCTTCACCTTGCCCAACGGGCGGGTGATCGAGAGCTACTGGCGGCAGCCCCAGGGCATTGATCGCGGGGAAGCGTCACTGGCAACCTATGCGTTGCACGTGCTGATCGGCCATCACGGCATCTTCTCCCTGACGCCAGCTTGGCTCCTCTGCCTGCCTGGCCTGTTCCTGCTCTGGCGACGACCAGGCCCGGGCTGGCAACTGCTGGCGGGAGCGATCGGAATCGTCTCGGTGACCGTGCTCGTCTTCTACCTGACCCGACACCCCCTTGACCGCAACTACGGAGGAATGACCAGCGGCTTTCGCTGGGCCTTCTGGCTGGCTCCCCTCTGGGTTGCCCTGATCACGCCAGCGGCTGATCGCTTCGCCCGCAGCCGGCTTGGGAGCGGCCTGCTGCTGCTCGCCCTGGTGCTCTCGGTCGTCTCGGTGGCCACGCCGACCTGGAACCCCTGGACGCTGCCGTGGCTGCAGCAATGGCTAATGGTCTGCGGCTGGCTTGAGCCGCTGTAACAGCAGCACTGTGGCAATATCCCCCCGGCTTTTCCCGTCGCTATCCCCGCTCGCCCAAAGCATCCCCTCGCCAAGGGGACAGCATGTCGCCGTGGGTGGCATCCCGCTATAGTGTGGTTACCGTTCGGATGTGGGGTACTATTCGGGTACTCCGTGCTCACAGGGTTCGGCAAATTGAGGGGCATGTTCCATGGATGCTGAGACCCCAATTTCAGTGGCCGTCATCGATGACCATGAGGTCGTGCAAGAAGGACTGGCTGCGTTGTTCGCCGACAGTCCGGTGCGGATTGTTGGCACCGCAACCACGGGCGACGATGCGGTCAAGGTGTGCCTGCGTCATCAGCCTGACGTCGTGTTACTCGACATCCGCCTGCAGAACGGCGAGGACGGACTGGCATCGATCAAGCCGCTTCGGGAGGCCTGCCCGCGAGCGAAGTTGATTGTCCTCACCGCCTTCGACAATCCCACGTATGTGGCCCGGGCCGCTTCTGCAGGTGCTACTGACTTTCTGCTGAAGAGCGTGAGCCGGGACGTTCTCCTGGCTGCCATCACGGGTGCCATGGCTGGCGCGGGCCCCCATCATGCCGGGGAACTTGAACGCACCACTAGTAGGCTGTCCAACCGCTCCCTGCCGGAGGGCATTGACATACCACTGACTCCCCGCGAAACACAGGTATTGCGGCTGATCTCCGTGGGGCTCTCCAACCAAGAGATTGCCGACTCACTGACCATCAGCGTTGAAACCGTCAAGGAGCATGTGCAGAACCTTCTCCGGAAACTCCAGGTCAACGACCGTACCCAGGCCGCCGTCTGGGCTGTCCGGCAGGGGTTGGGCTGAACCTGCGCAAGGCAGAGGCCCAAGGGGGAACCGCCCGAGGCCGATCCAAAAAAACCGGTGGCGAAGCACCCGCCTCGCCACCGGTTCGTGAATCGTACCGATCCAGCTTAGCCTTCAAATCGCTTGAGTGCCTCAAGCACCTTGATAGCATTGTCAGCCGAACCAAACTTTTCGGCGACCTTCTTTGCAGCCAGCAGATCATCAACCGAGATCTTGGCCGGAGCCTTGGCCCTGAGAATCTTCTTGGCAGCCGTCGCCCGTGGTGCAGCAGCCTTTGCCTTGCCACCCTTCCGGCGACGCTGTGGGCGGAAGCCCATCCGCTTCAGAACCATTGATACCTGGGGAGAGGAAACCTCAACGCCCTGCTTCTTCAGCGTCGCAATGATTGTCACTGGGCGAGGCTTTTCACCCTTCGCCTTCATGCTTGTGGCAACCTTCCGAATTTCTGCGGACTTATTCACTTCTTTCGCTTTCGCATCTGCCATAGGACGAGTCACTCTTTTCTAGGCCGGTCGGCCTGTCGGGACGAAACAATACTGAGTCAAACCCCGCCAGGGGCTCTTCTCGCCAGCGAACAGCCTCTAATACGGCCTGCTCGCAGTGTGAACCCCTCCAAAATGAAGTTCACAGGAACACTCACAGGCGATCCATTGTTAGCCAATGCATACCTGCCTGAGATACTGTTACCATAACATCATGTAATTGTTATGCAAACGCTCCAGATAAACATATCGCCGCCCCCCCAATCGGCCTGCCCTGAGCGACCAGAGGACAGCGCCAGCAGGCCGTGCTGACACGGCTGGCAGCAGGATAGCCGACTTCCTGAGGACACGGGCACAAAAAAGGCGGCTGTCTGACCCGTTCGGTCGGACAGCCGCCGCAATATTCACTCGCAGTACCCCGTCTAGGACTCGAACCTAGAACCCTCTGATTAAGAGTCAGATGCTCTAACCAATTGAGCTAACGGGGCGTGAAGCCAATGGCGAAGAATGTACTCGCCTCGCGGCGGCGAGACAAGGGGCCGGGCGGCCATGCCCACCGACCACACTAACCGCCCGAAATGCACATGCGTTGAGTGATTCGCGCAAAGTCGTTACAGTCTCGGCTCGTTTCACTCGGCATTCACATGGAGGCTGGCATGGGTCGGTACGACGGAATGAAGGGGCTCGTCCTGGGCGTAGCCAATGATCACTCAATCGCCTGGGCAATCGCCAAAGAACTGCTCAACGAGGGGGCGTCCATCGGCTTCAGCCACCTCCCCGACAGGCCCGACGACCAGCGTCAACGGAACCGCCGCCGGGTTGCCCTGCTGACCGACTCCGAGCCCAATGCGAAATTCCTCGTCCCGATGGACGTCTCCAGCGACGAGCAGATTGCTGCCGTGATGGAGAAGGCCAAAGAGGAGTTCGGAACGCTCGACTTCCTGATACATTCCATCGCCTACGCGCCAATGGAAGACCTCAAGGGTGAGACCACCAACTGCAGCCGTGAGGGCTTTCGGATTGCGATGGAAACCAGCGCCTACAGTCTCCTGGCTGTTGGTCGGTTGGCCCGTGACATCCTCGCGGTAGATGCTTCCATTCTTACGCTGACGTACTTCGGTGGTGAGAAAGTCGTACCGGGGTACAACATCATGGGGGTCTGTAAGGCCACGCTTGATGCCTGCGTGAAATACATGGCCTATGACCTCGGCCCGCAGGGCGTTCGCGTCAACGCGATCAGCGCCGGCCCACTGCGAACGCTCGCTGGCCGTGGTGCCGGGGTCGAGGACATGCTCGGTCTCTATCAGCACATGTCCCCCATGGGCCGGAACATCACCCATGAAGAGGTTGGCAAGGCTGGAGCCTGGCTGGTCTCACGCGATTCACTGGGCATCACTGGCGAATTGCTCCATGTTGACGCCGGCTACAACATCATGGGCTCTCCCGGACGGCTGCTCGACCTGGTGCCGAAGCCAGAGTGAGACAACAGACAATCGCCGTTGCGGTAGTCCTCCACGAGCAGCAGGTCCTCGTCGGCCAGCGGTCTGATACGGCCAGCGTTGCCGCTGGGCTGCATGAGTTCCCCGGTGGCAAAGTTGAACCGGGGGAACGGCCTGCGGACGCGGCTCGCCGCGAGTGCCTCGAGGAAAGCGGGCTAGCGATAAACATTGGACCCTTGCTGACAACAGCGACCGTCAGCGAAACCGGCGCGAGCATTCAGTTTTTTACCGGGACAATTGCCGCCGGATCGCCGCCGTGCCCCCGGCCACCGTTTGCCTGGCGGGGGGCAGCCGAACTGGATGCCTGTCGATTCCCGCCTGCCAACAAGGACGTCCTGCGGTGGCTCAGGGAGCACCTCCGCGATCACGCCAACGGCGGGGCCGATTACGGTGGATCGTAGCCCCCTGGACGCCAGGGATGACAGCGGGCAATGCGGGCAAGCCCTCGCACTGTCCCGCGAATCGCTCCGTATTTCAGCACCGCCTCGCGAAAGTAACAGCTACAGGTTGGCTGATAGCGACAGTGTCGCCCGAGTAGGGGGCTTAGCAGCACGCGGTACAGGCCAACAAGGCCCAGTAACAGCCAGACGGCGAGCCAATTCAGGGCTCCCGCCACCAGCCTGCAGATGTTCATCACGCTGCCACCCATGCCAGGCCCTTTCTGGGAAGTTAGCCCGTCTCCTGACTATCCCGTGCTGCAGACCGCCCCGGCTCCGCTCGTTGCAGTTTGGTCACCAGGCGGGCAACACCGTCACGCAGCAACCGTTCCATTTGCACCGCTCCGTGACTGCCCTGTGCTGGCGGTCCGGACGCCCGCACCACGACTACCAGGTCGAGCCCCGGGAGCAGGTGCCCGCGGGTATGCCGGAATGCCTCTCGCAGGCGTCGCTTCCAGTGGTTTCTCGTGACGGCGTTTCCCACTCGACGAGATACCGACAACCCCAGCCGGGCCGTGGTGTCGTCAGCGGAATGCCATCCCCCGTAGAGGACGAGCGGCCCGAGGGCCACTGACTTCCTCGCCGTGTAGACCGCCTTGAATTCGGCCGGCGTGCGCAAGCGGGCTGCCTTCGGCAAGCCCAGCGGTCGAGCGGGATCAGTCACCACGACAACGCTGCCCGTGGGGGCTGGGGGTCTGACGCTTGAGCAGCCCGTGCCGCCTCAAGCAGCGCCGCCGTTGCCGCAGCATCTGCTGACGCAGGCAACACAATCTGCACATCGGCAATCAGGTCGCCCTTTGCGCCGTTGGCATGCCGCACCCCCATGCCAGATGCCCGCAGCCGCTTGCCCGATGACGTCCCCGGAGGAATTCGGAGACTGATGGTGCCCCATGGGGTCGGCAGGTCTACCTTCGCGCCCTCAAGGGCCTCGGAGAGGGTGATCGGCAGATTGACCAGCAGGGTGTCACCGTCCCGCCGGAACGTCGGATGAGCATCCACCCGCACCTCCAACAGCAGGTCACCCGCTGCTCCGCCACCACTGCCCGGGCGGCCCTGACCACGCAACCGCATCCGAGCGCCGTCGGGCATCCCCTGCGGAATCGAGACGCTGATCGTCTCTCCCCGACCGTCGCGTTCTACGCGAACGTCGGTCTTTCCTCCATCAATCGCCAGCCGGAAGGGAATGCAAATATTGGCGGTGAGGTCCTCGCCCGGGGTTCGTGCGGTCCGCTGCCGCCGGCTGCCACGACGACTCCGGCCGCCACCGAAGAGGTCAGCAAAGCCACCCCCAAAAATGCTCTCGAGGTCGACTTCACCCCCCCCCTGAAACCCGCCGGGGAATGGGCCCGCCTGGCCCTGTGGCGACCAACCACCTGCTCCGCCTCCCACCCCTTCAAAGGAACTGCCGTAGCGGTCGTACATCTCCCGCTTGCTGGGGTCGTTGAGTGTGTCAAAGGCGACCTGCACCTTTTTGAACTGTTCCTTGGCCGCATCGTCGTCGGGGTGCAGGTCGGGATGATATTTGCGGGCCATCTCCCGATAGGCCTTCCGGATGTCTTCCTCCGTAGCGGTGCGGGGCACCCCGAGCACTTGATAGTAATCGTCTGCCATCTACTCTGCCCGCACCAGTTGCCACGTCATACCCTGCTGCTGCGGTTGTGAAGCCGCTGCCTGGAAGCGCCTGAGTCTACGAACGACCCTTCCGGTCCTTCAACCCACGCTTCCGTTGCGGCGAACCGGACGCCTTTCCGCCACGGTCTTTAATGGAACCCGTTCGCTTCGCTGACTCACCGCCACTGTCAACACTCGTTTTCAGGGCAGCCGCTGCCTGCGAGGCTTCCTCCATGAACCGCTCCTGTGAACGCACCGGCTCGTCTCCACGCCGAGGGGCAAGGAGCTGGAACGCGCCGTCGGATCCCAAGACCCGTGCCCGGGTGTTGTCTGCGAGATACATCGGCACGATCGTCCCGAGGATCCGCTCCTTCAGTGGCACAGCGAGCACCGGAAACATTACCTCGACTCGCCGGAAGAAATTGCGGGGCATCCAGTCGGAACTGGCTAGATAGACCGCTGCCTTTTTGCCCTCGCCAAACACATACATCCGGCTGTGCTCGAGGTACCGGTCCACGATGCTGCGAACCCGAATATTGTCACTCAGCCCGGGCACGCCCGGCCGCAGGCAGCAGATACCCCGGGCCACGATATCGATCGACACCCCCGCCTGACTGGCCCGGTACAGGGCCTCAATCACCTGATGGTCGGCCAGCGAGTTGACCTTGGCGAAGACCCGCCCAGGCTTCCCCGCTTTGGCCCGTTCTGCCTGGGCAGCAATCAACTCAAGCGTGCGACGATGCAGGTCGTTGGGCGCCACCACCAACTTCTTCCAGGCATGGCCCTGCGAATAGCCAGTCAGCAGATTGAATAAGGCGGTCGCATCCTCGGCGATATCGACGTTGGCGGTAAACAGCCCAAGGTCGGTGTACAACGTTGCCGTGGCTGGGTTGTAGTTACCCGTCCCGAGGTGCACGTAGCGTTTGAGCCCTTCCCGCTCATTCCGAACGACCAACGACACCTTGCAGTGGGTTTTGAGATCAAGAAACCCAAAAACCACATGCACGCCCGATCGCTCAAGCTGCCGCGCCCAACTGACATTGTTGGCCTCGTCAAACCGAGCCTTGAGCTCGACGAGCGCCGTGACATGCTTACCCGCTTCAGCCGCCTCCATCAGCGCCCGGATGATCGGCGAGTCACCGCTGGTGCGGTAGAGCGTCTGCTTGATCGCCAAGACCCGCGGGTCCCGGGCTGCTGATCGGACAAACTCAACCACCGAGTCGAACGACTCGTAGGGGTGATGCACCAGAATGTCTTCCCGGGCAATCGCAGTGAAGATATCCCGCCGCCGTCGCAACGCAGGCGCGACCCGTGGCGTGTAGGGAACATCGTGAAACTTTTCAAACCCCGGAAGCTTGTAAAGTTCCCAGAGGCCGGTGAGATCGAGTGGCCCATCGATACGGTAGACCTCGTTGTACCCATCGTCTGTTGGGTCTTCCGTTCCGCTGCGAAGATCCTCGTCGTCGAGAATCCGCTGGGCAATCGCTTCGTCCGCCTGGGCTGCAATCTCGATCCGGACCGCCTGCCCCCGCTGTCGGGCCTTGAGCCGATCTTCAATCAGTCGGAGCATGTCGTCCGACTCCTGTTCCAACAGTTCAAGATCGCAGTCGCGGGTAATCCGAAAGGTCGTCCACGACTTGACCGAGAAGCCACCGAAGAGCTCCGGCAGCCGGGCCGCCACCAGTTCCTCAAGGAGGACGAAGGAAACCTCACCGGGGCTGCTGCCAGGGAGTGTCACGATTCGCGGCAAGACCTGCGGCAGTTGCACCACTGCGAAAAGCTGTTTCGGCCCCAGTCCATGCTCATGCTCAAGCATCGTGCCCAGGTAGAGCCCGCGGTTGTGGTACCGGGGCGAGGGATGGGCTGGGTCACAGGCCATTGGTGTCAGAATTGGCAGGGCCCGTTCGCGGAAGAAGCGATCGACATACTCCCGCTGGTCGGCATTGAGATCGGCATCCCGAAGCAGCGTAAAGCCCGACTCACGCATCGCTGGGCCAATGCTGTCGCGGAGGCAGGCATACTGCCGGGCGACCAACTCCTGGGTTCGCACGGCAATTGCCCGCAGTTGCTCGATTGCCGTCATGCCGTCCGCGGCAAAGTCTTGCGGGGCCCCATCACCGAAGGCCTGCTCACGGACGCCGGCGACCCGCACCATGAAGAACTCATCGAGGTTGGAACTGAAGATCGCCAGGAACTTCATCCTCTCCAAAAGTGGATTCTGGTCGTTCTCTGCCTCCTCAAGCACCCGCAGGTTGAACTCAAGCCAACTCAGTTCCCGATTGATGAATGCATCCGGTCCGATGGCGATGTCGGCGGTTTTGGGCACGATTCGCTGCTCCTTTCCGGAACGGGATGACGAGGGAAGGCCGTACGGGCAGTACGATGGAACAATAGTGTGGCCGCGATGCCAGCGGCCACCACCACCCTCAATTCTTTCACACAACAGCCGCCCAGGTGGTCCACAACACAAAAAACAGAGATTTTCCCCAGCCGGAATTGTCGCTGGCCGAGGCTGCAACCGTGCTGGCAGCGGGCCGGATGCCCTCTACCAAGCCTGCCACGCCAGCCTGGTGCGCTGCGGCAGCCAGCCTGCTGGAGGCAACCGCCCGCAAGCCCGGCAATGTCCACCCTGAGGCGAGCTTTGCAGACCTCACCCACGCCGAACTCTGCGCGGCGGCAGGAGCCATCATGCCAGCACTCCAACAGGCCGGCCGCCAGCCACTGGGCCAGGTCATCCACGCCGCCGTGGTGGCGGCCCGTGCCGTCAGTCGCTCCAACGCCAATCTTGGCATCGTGCTCGCCGTTGCCCCCCTGGTGGCAGCCAGCCATCAGACCGACGCCCCCCTCCAGCCGGCGACCGTCCGCGACGTGCTGGCATCCTGCACCAGCACGGATGCCGCTGCCATCTATGCGGCCATCCAATCAGCCGGTGCCGGCGGACTGGGTACGCGGTCGGAGCACGATCTTGCCACAGCACCGCCTCCATGCATCATCACCGCGATGCGGTATGCTGCCAGCACCCCTCCCGCCGACAGCATCGCCGCCCTCTGGGGATTGGGCTATGAGTCACTCTGGGCGGGACCGGTGGCCGATCTGGCAGCGCTTGATGCCGCTGGCTATGGCTGGGAGCAGACAATCATTAAGGCCGCCCTCGCGCAGTTGGCCCGCACGCCTGACAGCCTCATCGCCCGTCGGCATGGCAGTGAAACCGCCGCTGCCGTCTCAGCCCGGGCAGCCGCGGTGCTGGCGTTGCCAGCCACAAGGCAACCGGAAGGTCTTGCCGCCTTCGACCGCTTCCTCCGTCAGCCCCGCCGGCTCAATCCCGGCACCACCGCCGACCTGATTGCCGCCGCCCTTTATATTCATCTCTGGACACGAACTGGCCCAGCCAAGGAGCCCCCCCTGCCATGCCCGATCACTATCGAGTAACCATGCGAAAGGCGGTCCACGTCTTTTCCGCCGGCCACTTCATCACGCTGAATGACACCCTCTGCGAGCCAGTGCATGGGCATAACTGGACCGTGGCCTGTGAGTTTGAAGGTCGACCAGACCGTCACGGAATGGTGGTCGACTTCATCTGGCTGCGTGACGCCCTGACCGCAATTGTTGGCCGCCTGGACCATGCCATGCTGCTGCCGACCGAGAATCCACTGCTCCAGGTGACCGAACAGGTTGCGGGTGGGCAGGCCGAGGTTGAGGTGCGATTCGGTGCCCGCCGCTGGGTGTTTCCTGCTGACGAATGTCGACTGCTGCCTCTGGCCAACACCACCGCCGAATGGCTCGCCCGCTGGATCGGCCGGGAACTGCAGGCTGCTTGCGGGGCAGCGGGGCAGCCCGTGACCGGCGGGTTACGGATTGAAGTCGACGAATGCCTGGGACAGGCCGCCGTCTGGCAATCCTTGCCAGAGTCGATCACGCCACAGTCGTGACGATGAGATTGTCTGCTGCATCACGGGGCAGCGTGATCGCTCGGCTCCCCACCCGGATCTCCACCAGCCCGGCATCATCGACCATTCGTTCCACGGTGCCGATCGCTTCGAGAACCAGGCCGGTCTCAGCTAGGTACCGCAGAAACGGCGGCGACTGATCGAGCACCCGGGCCACCTGAAACCGTTCCCCAACCGCCACGGCCGACAACAGCCGACCGGAATCGGCCGCCTCGTCCACTGCCGACATGTCACCCCGGGGAATGGGATCACCATGGGGATCGACTTCTGGCCGGCCGAGATAGGCGTCGATCCTGTCGACCAACAGGTCGCTCACGGCATGCTCCATATGCTCGGCCTCTTCGTGTACCTCGTCCCAGGTCATCGCCAGTGTTTCGACCAAGAACTGCTCGATCAGCCGATGCCGACGGATGACCCGCAGGGCCAGCACCCGCCCGGTCGCCGAGAGGGCAACGCCCTCGTAGGGTGTGTGGGTTGCCAACTGAGCCGCATCAAGCGTCTTGAGCATGCTCGTCACGGTTCCAGGTGAAACCCCAAGCGCAGCGGCTAGTTGGCCGGTGCTGACCGGCTGGTCTTCCTGCGTAGTGGAGATCTGGTAGATCGCCTTGACGTAGTTCTCAACAGTGAGGCTCGGCACGACCGGTAGCTTTCGGGTGGGGAACCGGGTGGGAACAGGACGCACGCAACAGCACCAACCGCCGCCTGGCGACGTCAGGCCGGGGAGTTGCGAAGCCGCCACTCACCCCTCAAGAT
>WTHB01000078.1 GCA_011523305.1 Planctomycetaceae bacterium
GTCCTTGGTCCGCTGACTTCGGTAGCGGTGGCAGCTGGCTTCTGCTGCGTGTGCGTCGGTGGAGTGCTGCCGCCACTCGGCTGGCTGGCAGGAAGGCTCAGCGGCCTCAGTTTGGCTGGTCTCGACGCGATCGTCGCGTGGGCAGCGGGGATTCCCGGAGGCTGCTGGCCGGTCTCCTCACCGCCCGTGTGGTGGCTGGCTGGCTGGTATCTCCTGGTCGGAGCGGTGCTGCTGTGTTGGTCGGTTGCTCTGCCGGAGCGGTCTGGCGTCCCCGGCCGAGATTCGTCTCGGCAGATGCTTGCCAGTCAGGTGAGGGTGGCGCGGCGGGTGGGTTATGGCGTTGGGCTTGCGGCGTGGGCTATCGGTGGAATCGTCATCGCGTGGCTGCCGGTTCCCCGTGAGGCGGGTACACGGGTGCTGGTGGCCGCGATGGGGCATGGGTGTGGGGTTGTTGTCACAACGGCTGATGGCCATTGCATGGTCTATGACGCGGGCCGCCTGGGCGCCGCCCACGCGGCAGCCAGGTCACTGTCGGCTGTGCTTGCTGCCGAGCGAGTCCGGGTGATCGACTGCCTTGTGCTCTCCCATGCAGATGCAGATCACTTCAATGCGGTGCCCGCACTTCTCCAGCGATTCCGGATTCGCCAGGTTGTTGTTTCGCAGGAATTTCTGCAAAGTGATGCCCCAATGTCGCGTAGCCTGCTGGCTACCCTCGCGCAGGCCGGTGTGGAACAGCATGTTGTGAGAAGGGGCGATGCGATCCACCTCGGGCCAACCTGTATGGCAAGGGTGCTTCATCCGGCGGGACCGCCTCAGGCGATCGTGCCTGGATCGGACGAGGACCACCCTGTCCTGCTCACGGCACCCGATAATGAGGCGAGCATAGTGCTGGCTGTCGAATCTGCCGGCCGTCGGCTGCTGCTCGCTGGTGACCTCGAAGGGGCGGCTCTCCGCCGGTTTCTCGCGGCAGGTCCTCCTCAGTGTGACGTGCTGGTCGCGCCGCATCATGGCAGTCATACCAGTCTGCCTGGTGAGCTTGTGCAATGCCTGCAGCCGCAACTTGTGTTGGTGAGTGGTTCTGGTGGACGCTGCTGGGACGACGTGTTTACCGCTTTTCGAAGCGGGCCATCGCGGCCGCAGGTATTGCGTACTGCAGGCAGTGAACCGGACCGCGGGGCGATCGCAGTCACGCTATCCCCAGCCACGGTCGCCTGGGCTCGCTATCGCCCGACAGGGTGGGAGACAGGCGGTGTGCGGGAGGTACCCGGTTTTCTTGCCACGGACACGGCCCGGATGACAACCACGACGAAGGACGCCGATCTACCGCCAGCCAAACATCGAGGCCAGCCCGCCAACGAGTGGGTTGGACAGGGTCGTGTCGGCGGGGCTACCGATGGTCCGCACCAAATCGAAGGTCAGCAGGCCCCCCACAAGCAACAGCAGCGCACAGCAGACCAGACCGGCAACCTGCCAGCCATCGAAATTGGTCGTGTCGATGCCAAAACCATACTGGGAACTGGAGAGCATTTCGCTCTGCTGCGTAAGGTCGGTGGGGCCGTCGCCGAGAACATCCTGCCCAAAGAAACTTGAGTCTCCTGGGCCCGCGGACTTGTCGAACATCGAGTCGCCGGTGCCTGAGGCCGAGGCGAGATCGGCGGACTGGCTGGGGTCGTCGGCCGCGCCTTCAGCGTCGAGGTCGAATTCACCAGCCGTGCCCAGCATCGTTTGGGCATGAGCGTCATCTTCGGCGTCGTTGAGAAACTCACCAAGGTCAACCGCCCAGGGCTTCACCTCATCGCCCTCGAGCGACAGGCCACCCTCCATGTCGACATTGCTCAACTCGCTGCCCGGGCCAGCGTTGCTACCAGGGTCAGAGTCGACCAGGAAACCGCTGCCGATATCCTCTGCCCCTGAACCGTCCCCGAAGAGGCCGGACCCAGCCGCTGAGATTGGCTCGGACGCGACGATGCTGGCCGCCTCTTTGATGCCGCTGGCGGCGATCAGGCTTTCCATGTCGAGGTCGCCGGTGAACGAATCACCGATCACGAGGCTGGCAGCATCGCCCGCGGGAGGGTCGGCTGGTGCGTCAACTCCGGAGAGTTCGATGGCACTCAGGTCACCAGCCAGGCTCATGTCGAGTCCACTGATTTCGAGGGCGTCAGCATCGTCGCCACCAACAATCACACTCTGCGCATTGGCAAGGTCAGCCGACTGGCTGGGGCTGTCGTCATCAGCAAGCACAAGATCATCTTCAACGAAATCATCAGCGCCAGCGAGCGTTGCCGGGCCATCGATAAGCGACGCGTCGAGATCGTCACCGATGACCAGGGACGGCTCAGCCTCTGGTTCTGTTGCAGGTCCTGCTGCTGACTCAGAGACATCAGCAACGAGGTCAGGGCTTGATTCGAGTTCGAGGTCGTCATCCAGAATCAAGGAAGCGGCTTCCTCGGGACCTGCCGAGGAAGTGGCAGCAGCCGGTGCGTCTTCCGCGGGGCCTACGTCGATGGCAGGCTCTTGAATAATGACACTGGCGGGGGATGAATCGTTGAGGTCAAGTTCAAGGCCATCCAGGGAAAGGCCGCTGTCTTGCTCGGCGGCGGTAGCAGAAGGCGGCGTCTGGCTGGGGGTCGCCTCTGCTGCGTCATCAGCCAGTTCGGCGAGATAGCGATCGAGCTCCTCGCGGCGGAATTTTGGTCCTGAGGTGTCCCGCAGGGCCTGGAGTTTTCGCTTATCGACGAGCGTGCGGACCTCCTCATCGGTAAGTCCGAGATGTGCTGCTGCCTCTTCGAGATTGAGAAATCCTGCCATGGCCCCCGGTATCCTGCTGGCGTCTGTGCAATGACTATCCGTCACATCTTCAGATTCGACGGAACCATTCAAAAAAGTCTACGCACGGGGGGCAGAGGCAATCCAGCCGGTGCCTGCGGCATGACCCGTGCGATGGTCTCAACCGGAGGCGTTTGGCCCGTTTTTTCGCGCATTACTGCCAAAAACGGAAGTGTGGGACGTGCCGCGGGGAGGGGAGGCGGCAGGACGCTAGGGTGCGGTCGGCCCGGATGGGGGG
>WTHB01000177.1 GCA_011523305.1 Planctomycetaceae bacterium
CTGTTGCACCTACTCGGCATTGATCATGAACGGCTCACCGACAAGTTCCAGGGCCTCCGCTACCGACTAACCGACGTCCACGCCCATGTCGTCAATGAGATCCTGGCCTGACCGAGATTTCCGCAACATGTTTCCCCCCCCCTGTTCTGGGCGTATGATGAGAACGGGTAGCGGGCAGGCGTTCCAGGAACTGGAGTTGCTGCTGCGCCAGTGAAAGCGGCAAAGCATGGAGCCAGACATCTCTCATCGCACCGACGAGCCTTCTAGCGGGCTGCTCTGGGGCATCATCGCAGCCAGCGCTGTCGTGCATGTCTCAAGCCTGATTCTTGGGCAGACGCTGTTGGTGGACTGGCGTTGGCAGCAGTACCCCGTCCACTCGTCGATCGAGATGATTGGCGCTCTCATCGCCCTTGAGGTGGCCCGCCAACTGATCTCCCTAGAGGGACGAAAGGATGGCGGCAGCTACAACATACAGATTGCTGCCGCGCTCATCGCCATGGGCATACTCGATGGGGCGCACGCCTTGGTGTATGCCGGCAACTGCTTTGTCTGGCTGCACTCCATTGCCACCTTCCTCGGTGGCTGCCTGTTTGCTCTCGTCTGGCTCCCCCGCCGCTGGTCGCTCTGGCACCGTCACGCATGGCCACTCGGGGTTCTAGGGGCCACGTTGCTTGTGGCCATCGGTTCGCTTGCCGCTCCCGCCTCCCTGCCGGCACTCGTTGATGGTGACCAGTTCACGACGCTGGCCACAATCCTCAATGTCGGCGGCGGAATTCTGCTGCTGGCTGCGGCAGCCCGCCTGCTCCAGACCTGGTTTACCACACGGAATCAGGACGACCTGCTGTTCTGCTTGCACTGCTCGCTTTTTGGTGCGGCGGCAATCATGTTTGAACAGTCGACCCTCTGGGACGTGCCCTGGTGGGGCTGGCATGTCCTCCGGCTGATGGCCTATCTCGTTGCCTACCTCTTCGTCCTGCGGTCCAATGCCCAAGCTGTTGCCCGTCAACTGGCCATGCGGCGGCAACTCCACGACATCCAGCACATGCTGGAGGCTGCTCCGGTGGGAATCCTCGTGACCAACCAGCAGGGGCTGGTGACCTATGCGAATGCGCGTCTGCTTCAGGACTTTGGCTGGGCTCAGGAAGAACTCGTCAACCAGCCAGTCGAAATCCTCATTCCCAGCCGACTCCGCACACACCACGTCGTGGATCGCACCACCTACATGAGGCATCCCGTCCCGCGCCGCATGGCGGCAACCGGCACGCTCTTCGCAGTGAACAAGGCTGGCGAAGAGTTCCCTGTCGAAGTGGGGCTGGGCCCGCTTCTTCTCGACGATGGACCCAGCGTCTTGGCTGCCGTGACAAACATCACCGACCGCTGGAAAGCCGAGCAGGAGCGTGATGCCAAAACAGTGGCCCTCACAAGAGAAGTCGACCGACGCCACCAGAGCGAGACCAAACTTCGTCTCAGCAACGAGGCCCTCCAGCAATTCGCCTATGCCGCCTCCCATGACATGCAGGAGCCTCTCCGGGCGATTGCCGGCTACTGTGAACTCCTCCAAGAACAATACGCCACCAGTGTTGACGACCGCGGCCGAGGGTTCATTCGCCATGCCGTCGATGGTGCCCACCGCCTCCAGCGGCTGATCGAAGACCTGCTTGAATACTCCCGTGTCAACACCCGCGGTAAAGCGTTTGTCTCACTCGACACCAACGCGGTGGTCCAAGAGGCACTCGCCAACCTCTCCAGTGCAATCACTGAGACTCACGCTGAGGTGGTCGTCCATGACCTTCCCCCGGTGGTTGGAGACAGAAGTCAGTTGGTCCGGGTCTTTCAGAATCTCCTCAGCAATGCGATCAAGTTTCATGGCGACCAGCCGCCCCGGATCAGCGTCGCCGGCCAGAGGACTGACACCGAAGTGCTCCTGACCGTTCGCGACAACGGCATTGGCATTCCCCCCGAGCATCGGGAGCGAATTTTTGTCATATTCCAGCGGCTCCACACGAGAACCGCCTATCCCGGCACCGGCATGGGCCTGGCCATCTGCAAACACATCATCGAACGCCACGGCGGCTGGATCTCAGTCCGAGAGGCTGACGGCGGAGGCAGCCTTTTCGCCATCGGCCTCCCCGCAGACCAGCCGCCTCCAGAGAACCACCAACCCAACGATCAATCGAAACTGGCTGAGTAGCCTGTTCCCCACAACCAGAGCTTTCCACCATGACACAAGCCGAAACATTCTTCAGGCAGCACCACAGCGAACCGCTTCAGATCCTGCTTGCTGAGGACAGCCCGAGTGATGCGGGCCTGACGCTTGAAGCCCTTCAACGGAGTACCGTTGCGAACAATGCCCATCACGTGAACGACGGCGTGGAACTGTTTGCGTTTCTTCACCGTCATGACCCGTTTTCGGCCGCTCCTCGCCCCGACCTGATTCTGCTCGATCTCAACATGCCCCGGATGGATGGCCACGAGGTGCTCGCCACGCTCCTCAACGATGAGCAACTCCGGTCGATTCCGGTGATTGTGCTCACCACGTCTGACAGCGAAGAAGACGTCGTCTCTGCCTACCAGCAGAAGGCGAGCTGTTATATCCGCAAGCCGGTCGGACTGGATGGATTCCTGCAAGCAATGCGACAGATTGACGCCTTCTGGTTCCAGGTCGTCCGACTCCCTCAGAGCGAACATTCCCATGCCTGAATCCGCCCTGAGCGTGACTGCGTCAAGGGGTTCCCCCTGACCGACTCATCTCCCATAGATTCCGCAGCACCTCATGAACGTTTTTATGAATCGCCCACTCCGCCTTCTGCTAATCGAAGACAGCCCCAGTGATGCTGAACTGATCCAGATTCACCTGGAACGATCTCCACTGAGCGTTCAGTGCCAGCAGGTCGAAACCATTGCCCAGGCCCTCACGGCCATCGATGACGCCGCCGCGAGCAACACACCCTTTCACGCTGCTCTCCTCGACCTGAACCTTCCCGATAGCACTGGCATCGAAAGCTTTCAGCGGATCGTGGCCCACAGTCCTGACCTGCCAGTCGTCATTCTGAGCGGACTCGCCGGAGACTCCCTCGCCCTCCAGGCAGTTCAGGAGGGCGCACAAGACTATCTACCAAAATCAGAACTGAGCAGCAGCAGCCTGGCTCGGGCCGTGCGGTACTCCGTTGAACGCCACGAACGAACGCTTGAACAACGTCGCCTGGCAGCCCTCGAGCATGACCTCCACGCAGCTGCTCTCATTCAAAAGCGGCTGCTCCCCAAAGTCCCCACAAGCATTCCCGGCGTTGAGATTGCCGCCCACAGCATTCCGGCAGACGCGACGGGAGGAGATTTCTTTGACTTTTACCGCCTGCCTGATGGTCGCCTGGGCACCCTGATTGCCGATGTCAGCGGTCACGGACTTGGGGCGGCCTTCATCATGGCGTCGACCATGGGAATCATCCGTTCCCTGGTGCATGAGCATGCCGACCCCGGGACCATCCTAACAGCAGCCAATCAGCATGTTTTTGCGGAGACGAGTTCCGGGCATTTCGTGACAGCGTTTTGTGGCATGCTCGACCTTCCCCGGCAGGAATTGATTTTTGCGAACGCTGGCCATGGTGGCTGGCTCCTGCACGACTCCGGTGTGATTCAAAGCCTCGACACCCCCGGTGGCTTTCCACTGGGAATCGTCGATGACCACTCCTATGAGACCTCCGGGCTGCTCCGTCTCACACCGGGAACTTCGTTGATCATGCTGACTGATGGTCTCTGTGAAGCAGAAGACGATCAGGGGCAACTGTTCACGATGGATCGGGTGCACGCTGCCCTACGAGACCTGCGGGGTGCATCCGCCTCCGAGTTGGTGGAAGGCACACTGGCAGTCGTGTCGCAGTTCTGCCAGCCCCGCAAGCCACTCGATGACATGACGATGGTCGCCGTCACGATGCGCTGAACACCAGCACCGCTTTTCGCCTGACTACTCGTCCGTCGCGGGAGCGGCCGGCTGCTCGGCGGCATAGGCGGCAAACGCCGCAGCAATGTCGGCTTGCTGCTCATCACCGCGATGAAAGAGCAGGCGGTACCGCAGGGAGACTCGCTCGCCTTGCTCGAGGCTGATGGCTGCCGACTTCTTCTCCAGACCAAGTGACTTCAGCCCAAACGGATTGGCGGTGAACAGGCCATAGGTCCGGACATGCCAGGGCGTTGGGTGCCGGAAGGTGCTGGGGTGGCTGAGAAACGCAATGCCGTAGATTTTCCCGTTCACCGGGCCGTGGTAATCGACCCAGGCCGCTCGCTTCGCCCAGGCCTCGGCATCACGGTCACCCTGGCTGTTGACTATTGCACCTCCCTGCTTGGCATCGACCCGAATCGACTCCGGCACCCGGATCGAAAGTCCCGCGTCCTTGAAGTCTTCGATGGTTGCGGGGCCATGCGCTGCAACGAGGTCCATGGCAATGTCGATCTGACGATGATCCCCTGCAACCGCACAGGTCAGCCGCTGTTCAACGGCTAGCACCGGCTTCCCGCTTGGGGAAAGCATGGTGCTGACGCTGTCGATGATGGCGGTCTCACCACCGGCGAGGGTTCGATAGCTGTCATGGCGGATGCTACCGATGAACGCAAGGTTCGGATTCTTGGGGTCTGATGCCCACGTGTCCCGCTCATGCCAGCTGTCAACTCCCGCAATCCGCTGGTGACCAAAGTTGATGCCACGGTGATGCAGATGATCGGTTGCCTCGCCAGGCACGTTTTTCATGGGATAACTTCTGGTCATTTCCACACCGTCGGGCCCGATGACCGGCCAGAGAAATGGCTTGTTGCCCTGATCGGTCACATAGGACGTAAAGGCCTCGCCGTCGAGCGTCACCGCAATGCCGCCTCGTTCATCCTCGGCAACAACGAACCCCTCGCTGGCTGGTGCTGGAGCCACGTCCCAGAGTGCTCCGACACTGACACCGAGCATGCACACAAGCGGACGGATCAGTTTCATCACGATATTTCCTGGGGGGGCAGCGACTGAAAATTTCGCAACGAACGGTCGGCGGGTACTCTTCACACGCTGCGACGAAACCAGCATCCCGGTGGGAAACTGGTGAACTGCATTGTAATCGTGCCGGAAACCTGATGGGATGGCGGATCCGCCACCCCCACCTGCCTCATGCTCCGCTTTCTCCTCGCCAACCTCCGCTGGCTTGCTGCTGGCTTCCTGCTGACCTTTGCCTCAACCTGTGGGCAGACCTGGTTTATTTCGCTGTCAGCGACCGCCATTAAGCAGGAGTATGGGCTCAGCGACAGTCGCTGGGGAGGACTCTACACGCTGGCGACACTTGCCTCAGCTGCGGTCATGTTCTGGCAGGGATCGGTCGTCGACCGTGTCTCCCCACGCACCGTGGCAGGCCTCACCGCTGGCCTGTTTGCCCTGGCTGCTGCTGGGATGGCTGGCGGGCAGTCCATCTGGCTGCTGGGGCTGTCGTTGTTTCTGCTGCGATTCTGCGGCCAGGGCATGTTCGGCCATATTGCCATGACCACTGTTGGCCGCTGGTTTGTGGCCCAACGGGGGAGGGCAGTCGCCATCACCAATCTTGGGTACCCGGCCAGCGAAATCCTCCTGGCAGCACCCGCCGTGCTGATGATCAACCTGATGGGCTGGCGACAACTCTGGGCCGGCACCGCCGGCATCCTGCTGCTCGCCGTCATGCCCCTGCTGGTCTGGCTGTTGGCAGCGAGCCGTACCCCTCAGATGCAGACCGCCTCCCACGAACAGCCCGGGCTGGACGGACGGCACTGGCAGCGACGGGATGCCGTCCGCCACTGGCTGCTGCCGGCACTACTGCCAACGCTGCTCACGCCGGGGTTCATGGGAACGGTCTTGTTTTTCCAGCAGACCAACATCGCTTCGACAAAACACTGGAGCCTGGTGGCGATGGCTCCCGGCTTCAGTTGCTTTGCGATGGCCGGCGTGCTTGCTTCCTTCGCTGCGGGCTGGGTGGTTGACCGCCTTGGGGGTGCGCGGCTGCTGCCGGTGCTATTGGTCCCCATTGGGATCGGCATGGCCGCCATCGGCATGGCCACCCACATTGCCACCTGGTACGTCGCCTTGGCCATGATGGGCGTCACGATGGGCATGGCCAGCGCCCTCTGGGGCGCCTTCCTGCCCACGCTCTATGGCACCCGGCACCTCGGTGCGATCCGCTCACTCTCCACCACGATTATGGTGTTCTCCACGGCGCTGGGACCCGGCCTCACCGGGCTGCTGATTGATCAGGGCATCGACGTACCCACCCAGTGTCTCGGGCTGGCCGTCTGGTGCTTTGCCATCTCCGCTGGGTCGCTACTCATCAAGCGACGCCTCAGCCGAGAACTGGCTTTAACAGCACAGGATCACCAGCCGTAGATCAGCCGAGGAAGCCAAAGGACCAGCGAGCCGCCTAGCAGGAACACCAGCAGCAGGCCCACCATTTGCAGCGTGACAAAGGGCACGACACCGCGGTAAAGATCAATCAGTTTGACTTCGGGTGGTGCAACACCCTTGAGGTAAAAGAGGGCAAACCCGACCGGTGGTGTCAGAAATGAAGTCTGAAGGCAAACCGCCATCAAGACACAGAACCAGATCGTGTTGGCCGTGGCACGGGCGGCGGCGTAGCCATCGGTTCCACTGAAGTCCGCCGGATCGACAAGCCCAAGTTCCATCCCGCTGACGGTGCCCACTACCAGCGGCAGGACGATTATAGTGATTTCAATCCAATCAAGAAAAAAGCCGAGCAGGAAGACCACTGCCAGGATCGTACCGACCACACCGGAAGGCCCAAACGGCAGACTCTCGAGCCCCAGCCGAATCAGACTGTCACCGCCGAGTTCCCGCAGCATGAAGGCAAAGCAGGTGGCCCCGATCAGAATGCCGACGATCGATCCCGTAATCGCCAGCGCATCAACGCAAGTCCGCCAGCCTTCACGGACAAGGCTGCTGATGCCACCCGCAGCATCAGTTCGCTCGACTTGCAGCCAGTGACAGATCGCCAGCAGGCTGGCACCAACCGCTCCCACTCCACTGGCCTCGGTCACTGTCGCGATACCGGCAAAGATTGAACCGAGCACAAGCAGGATCAGCGCAATAGCCGGCAGGATGGCAAGCACGGCGTCATAGACCACCCGCATGGTCACCGGCGTCGCGTCAGCTGCCAACGGTGCCCGACCGGGTGTGAGCCAACCGGTCACGAGCAGATAACTGATATAGAGCCCACTGAGCAGGATGCTGGGAAAGACTGCCCCCATGAAAAGATCTCCCACTGGCACGGACGCCTGATCGGCCATGATCACCAGCATGATGCTCGGTGGCATCAGAATGCCGAGCGTCCCAGATGCACAGACGGTGCCAGTCGCCAGCGGCCGGTCGTAGCCCTGCTCAAGCATCACCGGGAGGCTGATCAGTCCTAGCAGCACCACCGATGCTCCAATGATGCCGGTGCTGGCTGCCAGCACGATACCGATCACAACAACACTGATCGCCAGCCCCCCGCGAAGCCGTCCACACAGCCGCTGCATCGACTGCATCATCCGTTCGGCAATACCGCTGCGGTCGAGGAGCAGACCCATGAAGATGAACATCGGCAGGGCGACGAGTTCAGGCTTGTTGAGCAGTCCGCCGTAGATCCGGTTGACAAAGGCCGCTGCCGTGCCGAGGTAGAACTTCGTGCCGGAGTGGTCGGCATTGAGTGTGTACCCGACAAAATCAGCCGTATACCCAACCCCAATAAAGGCGACGGCAACCCCACCCAACACGAAGGGAAGGGGAAAGCCAGAAAACAGAGTGGCGACAAAGGTCGCAGCCAGGAGCACTGCGAGCGCATAGGCTGGCTCGATTCGTCCCACCCACCAGGCAAGCGAGCCGACCAGGGCGACAATCACAGCCACGAGGACCGTTCGTTGGAGACTGCCTCGCTGCCAACCACTGTGACTAGCCGGATGCGTGACGGTGACCTGTCGCACCATTGACAGCGAACGAATCAGCCGGGCAACGCCCGCCAACCCCACCAGCGCAAAGCCAAGTGGTAGGGCTGCCTTCACCAGAAAGGTCCAGGGAAGACCCTGGTCATTGACCGAACGTTCACCGATGGTGAACGACTGGATGACCGCGGCGAAACCATGCCAACAGAGCAAACCTGCCAGTGGCAACAGCAACAGTAGCAACCCGCTCACCTCAATACGGGCTCTGGTCTGCGGCCCAAATCGCTGATGCAGGAGATCAAGCCTCACATGGCTGTCAGTCACCACGCCATAGCCAAGACTGAGGGTGATCAGGAAAGCATAGAGCTGCCAGTGAAGCTCTTCCAGCCAGACAAGACTGATGCCACAGGCATACCGCAGGATCACATGAACGACGATCGCAGCCGTCAGCACGAGAAACAGCCCGGCTGCCACCTGCCCCACCCACCGCACCAACGCATCCAAGGCATCCGCAACCCGCGCGGCATGATCCGTCTGGTCTCCGGCAGCTCGTCCCGAAGCAGCACTCACGGTGTGGCCTGCGGGCGAGGCTGCGCGGGGGGCCGCGGCATAAAGGCAAGTTCACTCCAGACGCGGTAGTCCTCACGAAAGGCCTGCAGGTGTTCCCAGACCTCTTTGAAGAATGGATCGCTGGCCGCCTCCCGCGCTGCAACCTGCTCCCACGTCGAGCGGTACGTCGCCAGCATGGCATCCGACCAATACCGGTTCTCAACACCCCGCTCCTCAACGTTTCGACGAATGGCGGCGGCCTGGATTGCCTCACTCTTGGCAAAGCTATCGAGCATCGCCGCGCGACAGGCATTCTCGATCACGGCCCGGTCAGCAGCCGACAGGGACTTCCAGATGCTTTTATTGACCAGCAGTTCAAGGATCGTGGCCTGCTGGTGCCAGCCGGGGTAGTAGTTGTAGTGAGCAGCCCGGTAGAAACCGAGTTTCTCATCGATGGCCGGCATCGAAAACTCAGTGGCGTCGAGCAGATTCTTCTCAAGCGCCTGAAAGATCTCGCCGCCCGGCATCACCGTCACGGCCACCCCCAGATCCTGCATCACCTGACCACCCAGGCCATAGAACCGCATCTTCAGTCCCTGGAGATCGGCAGGGGAATTGACCGGCCTCCGAAACCAGCCGCTGGTTTCCGCTGCGAGCAGAGCACAGGGCAGGGGAACGACATTGAAGCCCGCCTCGTCATACATGCGTTGCTCCAGTTCCAGCCCCCCACCGTAGTACATCCAGGCGACATACTCTCCTGCCTCGGGCCCAAATGGCACGGAGCTGAACAGCGGGGCTGCCGGCATCTTGCCTGCCCAGAAGCCAGCCGGCCCGAACCCCCCTTCAATCGTGCCAGTGGCAACGGCATCAAGCACCTCCAGCGGTGGCACCAGTGCCCCCGGCTCGTGAACAGTCAACTCCACGCGGTTGCCGGTCATTGCCGCAACCTGTTCGGCGACGCCCTGAATTGCATCTCCAAGACCGGGAAGATTTGTAGGCTGGCAGGTGGCGATCTTGAGATCAACCTTTACACCACCAGGTTGCACACTCCCTATCCGCCTGCTGCCAACCGGCTCACAGCCTGCACCAAGCAGACAGGCCAGCAGGCAAAGAGCCGTTGTGATGCGCCTGTTCACCATGGTGTCTGCCTGCCTGGCCTTTCCCGCCTCTCGGCTCCAGGTCGGAAGCCAAGTCTGGCTGTCCGCTAGAGCCCCGGGTCGAATTCGAGAATGGTACCCGAGGCAATCGTGAGCTCATCCGCGACCGGCAACAGTTCCGTCATCCCCTCAACCGCAGCCTGCAGGGCATACCGACCAGCTGGAATCAAGTAGGTGTATCCGACAACCTGCCGATTGCCGCCAGGACCCTGCTTTTTTCGAACAGAGAGCAGTGGGGGCACCGCCGACTGCTGCCCTCCATCTTCATCCGCAACCACCGCTTGCTGATCGAGGGGAATGAGATCCCAGCCAGCAAGGTCTTCCAGGTTCCCCGTCAGCCGGATGCCCGTATTGAGAGGAACCATCACATCCTTCCCGGGCTCTACCGTCACACCGCGGGCAACGACCGTGCTTTCCGGCTTCCCGCCTGAGTACACAAGCCGGACATCGTAGATGCCTGGAACGACCGGCTTTGGCTTAAAATTGTAGTAGCCGTTGTTGTTGTCATGAACAGTCGCCACGGCCTGATCCGTTCCTGCATTGACCACTTCAACTGTTTCAATGTTGAGCCCTGTCTCCCATGGGGCATCAGCAACTTCCTGCGGCAGATCGAACGAGATGCTGCCCAGCACCACCTCTCGAGTCTCCCCCTTTGTCACGGTGACCCGTCCCAAATCTGCCCAGGTTGACTCGCCGAAGTTCGGCTGGGCAAAACTGATGCGGAGCGAATAGTCACCGCTGAGAAGAGGGTGGAGAGCATCTGCCTGAACACCCGCCACGTCCTTGACGACTGCGCCGTCCTTACTCCGAAGAATCTGAAACTGCTTCAGGCTTTTCTCCGCGTTTTGTGGCATGGCCACCCGCAGTTTGCCCAGCCCACTGCTCGCCTTAACGACCTCAGCCTTGGCTGCCTCAGCCTTGCCCGCCACCTCAATGGTCACCGCCTTCAAGGCATCGAGCAGAGCGTTGGCATCAGCGGCCTCAAAGTAGGTACCACCGCCGGCTTTCGCCATGCACTCGAGCTGCTGGCGGGCTTTGGCATCAACATCCAGACCCACTGTATGGAGCACGAAATTGATGCCACTCTTTTTGAGTTGTGCGACGACCTTACAGGGGTCACCCCCACAGGTATCAACACCGTCACTGACCAGAATGATGCTCGTCTCTGCATCTTTCAGTTTGATCGCTGCTGCCACCTGAAGAAGTGAGCGAGCGAGCGGTGTCTTGCCAACCGGCTTCATCCGCTCCACCTGCTCCAAAATCACCTGGCGATCGGCCTGCCCCGCCTTGACGAGTATCTCAATGTCACTGCAATCACCTGGACGTCGATGACCGTAGACCGTCAGGCCCACCGGCACCTCAGTCGGAATTGCTGGGACGACCTCTCGCATGACCTGCTTGGCGGCTGCGATTTTCACTTCGCCACCAATCTTCCCGGCCATGCTGCCAGAAGAATCGAGAATGAACATGACCTCGGGAAGTGTCGCAGTCGCCACACTGGCAGCGGCCAAAGACACCCAGGCCACAACGACAGAAAGAAACAGGGGCAATCGTTTCATGGCATATCCTCCGGGGGGCTTTCGTATCGTACCTTCCCCAGCCCTGCCCTTCACCCCTTCAACGACTGCTGGCCAGCGAGGTTTCGACGTGTTGTTAAAAAAACGGCGGTGCCGGATCACCGGCACCGCCGCTCACGACCCAGGCAAACCGACCTGCCCGTGATTAGCCGGCCATGGCTCGGCAGGTTTCCACACACCGCTGGCAGGCCTTGGCACAGGTCTGACAGCAGGGCATGTCACCACACTCGAGGCAGGCTTTCGCGCAGGCCTCACAGGCATCGGCACAGAGGCCGCACATCTTTGGCGAGAGAGCTGACTCATACTGCATCAAGGCCACGCACGTCTGGCAGGTCTCGATACAGGTGAGGCAGTCCTTCTCGCACATTGCGCAATCGCAGCCGATCACGCATTCCCGGCAGGCCTGCAGGCAGGCGTTGCACGCCTCGATGCAGGCAGCCTTCTTGGCTGGGTCCATCGCCGTCTCGGCCGCAGGTGCCGAACTGGAAGAAAGGGCCAGCCCAAGGGCAAGCGCCGGAAAAAACAGGGTCAATGCACGTAACATGGAAATCTCCTTCGGAGTGGAGGCACCCACCGCAAGCCAACGGCAGTAGATGCCGGAAACGAATCTTCAGCGAGCGTCACGCAACGCTCGCCATCACGAAACCGCGTTCCGTGCGATTCAGTTCCTCCAGACACCGTAAAGAATCCGCACCGGGCGCTCGGGAAAGCGACTGGTCACCAGCGGCATGCGGGCCTTCGTCGAAGGCTGGCTGGTGATCGCTTCACACGAACGGGGCAGCACACCCAAGGCCCCTTCTGCTGCTGCAGTGGTTTCCGGTGAAACAGCAGCAGCATGATCCCGTGCCGTCAGTTGGCAGTGACAGGGGTGCTCGGCAGGTGACTCGGGGTACAACCCTGGATCGACCGCGGCAAACTCACTGATGCAAGACCCACAACAGCCTGGGGAACGATCCACCGACTCCGTACCAGCCACTGCCGGCGAACAGCACGACGACGCACCATCTCCGACCGCAGCCTCGCATGCCGCTTCATCCGCCTGACAACAGGCACAGGGACAGATCCCCCCGGCCAGCAGGCCGATAACCGCGACACCAACGGCCACGCCCCGCAGGGACAGAAATGGTCTTGAGTGCATTTGTCGAAAAGGCATGTGACGCTCATCCAGTGGCCTATTCTACGCAGCAGCGAAAGATCCGTTCAAAACAGCACGCTGGCCCGGGAATCTCCGCCCGGAAATCCCTGCCCGACAGTCTGGGGGCCACGCCTGTCAGCCTCGCCCAGCCGTCACCTGCTTGAGTGCCGCCAGGGCCAGTTTGCGAGCTTCGGCATGATCCACAATCGGTTCGGGGTAGTCCGTCCCGCGGTCAACCCAGTGATCAATGTATGCCTCATCGGGATCAAACTTCTGCTGCTGACTGGTCGGATTGAAGATGCGAAAGTAGGGGGCCGCATCAGCCCCGCAGCCTGCAGCCCACTGCCAGCCGAGGGTGTTGGCGGCGAGATCGGCATCGACCAGCGTGTCCCAAAACCAGCGGGCACCTTCCAGCCAGGAAATTCGCAGGTCCTTCACCAGGAAACTGGCCACAATCATCCGCACCCGGTTGTGCATCCAGCCGGTGGCCCAGAGTTGCCGCATGCCGGCATCGACAATCGGAAAACCGGTTCGTCCGCGTTGCCAAGCTCGCAGGCCGACCGGATCCTCCACCCAAGGGAAGCGGGCATAGTCCGCCCGCAAGGGAGCCTCCGGCGTCTGGGGAAAGTGATAGAGCAGATGGTTGGCAAACTCCCGCCAGCCAAGTTCCCGTAGATAGACCTCAGGGCTGCCGGTGAGTTTCGCGGCGGGCTTCCCCTCGGCCGCATGTCGCACCGCATGCCAGACTCGCCGTGGCGAGATCTCACCGAAGTGCAGAGAGGGCGAGAGGCTGCTGGTCCCCATCTGGTCCGGCCGATCACGGCCATCGCCGTAGTCGGCAAGTCCCCGCGCAAGAAATGCCTTGAGTCGTTTTTTGGCCCCATCCTCGCCGGGCGTCCAGGTTTGCTCCATGGTGCCAGCCCAGGCGATCGACGGCAGCAGACCGAGCGAATCAATCGTGACGGATTTCAGCTTCTTCCCGGTCGTTGCCTGCAGTTTTCGCGGCGCCGCCGCCGGCTCGGCGGGCTCCTCCCGGGCGAGCAAGGCCCGCCAGAAGGGCGTGAACACCTGATAGGGCTTGCCCTGCTTGGTGGCGACATGGACGGGCTCATAGAGCAGGCTGCCGCCAAAACTTTCCACCGTCAGGTCAGCGGCGGCAAGCGTCTTTTTGATGGTGGTGTCCCGCTTGATGACCGCGGGCTCATAGCGGCGATTCCAGACAACATGGGTCGCGGCAGACTCATTGGCGAGCTTCTGCAACGCCTCACCTGTCGGTCCCCGCCGAATGACAAGCGGACAGCCAGCCTTCTCAAGACTGGCCGCCAATCGGTTCAGTGAGTGATGCAGCCACCACCGTGAAGCTGCCCCCGGCTGCCAGGGCGCCTCTTCCTCAGGCGCCCAGATGAACACCGGGACCACGCTTCCACGCGCCGCCGCCGCCAGCAGGGCGGGATTATCATCAAGCCTGAGATCATGACGAAACCAGACGATCGTGACGGCAGCCATGGCACCATTCCCTGAGGCCCTGCGGAAAAAATCTCCTAAGAAGTCTACCAGTGTTGGGCTCACCAGAGGGACACCATGCCGCGGATCCGGCCACGTCCATGACCCTGCCGCCACTCCGACCCGTTCAGGTCAGCAGGTCGTGCACGACGTCACCATGGACATCCGTCAACCGGAAGTCGCGGCCTTGAAAGCGGTAGGTGAGTTTGGTGTGATCGAACCCGAGCAGGTGCAAGAGCGTCGCCTGCAGATCATGAATGTGCACCGGGTTCTCGGCTACTTTGAAGCCGAGTTCGTCCGTAGCCCCGTAGATCAGCCCTGGCTTCACTCCCCCGCCCGCCATCCAGACTGAATAGCAGTCGGGGTAGTGATCGCGGCCGAGAATCTTGCTCTTGGAGGTGCGTCCCTCGCGGAACGGTGTGCGACCAAACTCACCGGTGCAGAGCACCAGCGTGTCCTCCAGCAGGCCCCGCTGTTCAAGGTCTTCAATCAGGGCTGCTGCCGGCCGATCAAAGGTGGCCCCTTTCTGCACCAGGCCATCCCCGATGCCCGTGTCAGGGGAAGTGCCGTGAAAATCCCACCCCCAGTCAAACAGGTGGACGAACCGCACGCCTTCCTCAACCAACCGCCGGGCCAGCAGGCAGTTGTTGGCCAGACTCGACCCACCTGGCGTGGCCCCGTAGGCCTCAAGGGTCTGTTTCGATTCTCGGGAGATATCCATCACTTCCGGCACACTCGCCTGCATCCGGTAGGCCAGTTCATACTGGGCGATGCGGGTGACGGTCTCAGGGTTCCCCAGTTCTTGGGCCTGCAACTGGTTGAGGTCATTGAGGGCATCCAGACTCTTCCGCCGTAACTGCCGATCCATGCCCGGCGGATTCGAGACGAAGAGGACCGGGTCGCCCTTCGAGCGACACTGCACTCCTTGGTAGACACTCGGCAAGAAGCCCGACCCGAAACTGCTGGTGCCCCCGTTGGGCTGCACCCCAGAGGAGATCAGCACGACAAAGCCAGGCAGGTTGGCATTCTCGCTGCCGAGGCCATAGGTAACCCAACTGCCCAGGCTCGGCCGGCCAGCCCGGGGGCTGCCCGTATACACCAAGAGTTCGGCCGGTGCATGGTTGAACTGATCGGTATGCACGCTCCGCACCAGGCAGAGTTTGTCGGCAACCCGGTGCAGATGCGGAATCGCATCAGAGAGTTCCATCCCGCTCTCACCGCAGCGTTTCCACTGCCGCCGCGTGCCCAACAGTTTGGGGGTTCCACTGGTGAAGGCGAACTTCTTGCCCGCAATGGTCTCAGCCGGACAGTCTTCACCATCCCGCCTGAGCAGTTCCGGCTTGTGATCATAGAGATCGAGGTTTGGCGGCGACCCGGTCAGGTGAATCACAATCATCCGCTTGGCCCGCGGCGCGAACTGTGGTGGCCGCATCGCCAGCGGATCGGCCAGTGAGGGCACGGGCGTGGTTGCACCGGCGGTGTCGCCAGCCAGCAAATCAGCCAGAGCAACAGCACCGATCCCGCCGGCCATGCTGCCGAGCAGATGGCGTCGGGTAGCAATGAGTTTCTGTTCAACAAGCGGGTTCATGCCAGGGCCCTCTACGGACACATGAAGGTTTCATCGAGGTTGAGCAGCACATTGCCCACAACCGTCCAGGCAGCCAGGGCGGCGGTCGCCTGGGTGACGTCACCGCCATAGTGATTGAGCAGGTCATCGGGCAGCGGCCCGAGCGGGTCGGTCGCCATGGCCTTGGCTGCCTTGGCATCGGCCATGAACTCGGCGATTGACTCTTCATACAGCTGGACCAGCCGCGTGAGTTCCTCCGGCCGCGGGTGGCGAGTGAGCACCAGCCGGAGCCCACGACCGGCCCGCTGGCTCGCCGTTGGGCCAGCCTCCCTGACCATGCGACGGGCCAGCCCCTGGGCGGCCTCGATGAAGGCCGGGTCATTGAGGGTAACGAGCGCCTGCAGCGGTGTATTGGTCCGCGGCCGGCGGATCGTGCAGACCTCTCGGTTAGGCGCATCGAAGGTGGCCATCGCCGGATAGGGGTTGCTCCGCCGCCAGGTTGTGTAGATCGCCCGCCGGTAGCGGTCTTCACCCGTGCTCGTTTTCCAGTCGATGCCCTGCCCAAAGGCCGCTTTCAAGCCGAGGTCGGGCTGGGGTGGATGCACACTCGGGCCACCCTTCTTGCCTGATAAAAGCCCCGCCGCGGCGAGGGCCTGATCGCGAATCACCTCGGCTGACAGCCGGACCCTGGGCCCACAGGCCAGCAGCCGATTCTCGGGGTCACGGGCCAGCAGGTCGGCCGTCGGCTTGGACGACTGCCGGTAGGTGGCACTGGTGACAATCAACCGCTGGATCGCCTGAATGTCCCAGCCGTTGGCGATCAGTTCACTCGCCAGCCAGTCGAGCAACGCTGGATGACTCGGCAATTCGCCCTGGCTCCCAAACTCTTCGCTGGTCGACACGATTCCGATGCCGAAGAGCCGCTCCCAGAGCCGATTGACCACCACACGGGCTGTCAGCGGATTGGCGGGGCTCACCAGCCAGCGGGCGAGGGCCAGCCGGTCAAGCCGCTGACCATCGGCCAGAACCGGCTGCGGGAAGACTGCTGGCGTCGTCTCTTCCACGACAGGGCCGAGGTCTTGCCAGTTGCCTCGATACTGCAGTTTGGTGATCCGCCGCTTTGCGCCCCGCAGTTCGGACATCACCGGTACGGTCACCGGCTTGATGCCAGCAAGCCGTTTTCGCAGGCGGTCGGCATGCTCCCGAAGTGGCCGCAACTCAGGCGGCTCACCCGCTGGCTGCAGCTGCTGCTTCGGCGTGGCCCGCTGCATCTCTGGAACTGCCTCGATGATCTCAGCCAGTTGCTTTTCCAGCGGCCGCCGTTTGGCCTCGACCGGCTCCCAGGGCACAGTCAGCAGCGGTGACTCATCGCGACGGTCAGCATCAGCGGTATTGTTGAAAATCGCATAGATGCCGAAAAACTCTTTTTGCGTCAGCGGGTCATACTTGTGGTCATGGCACTGGGCACAGGCCATGGTGGTCCCCATCCAGGTGCTCAGGGTCGTGCTCACCCGATCGACCACGGCGACGGTGCGAAACTCTTCGTCGATCGTCCCGCCTTCGTTGTTGGTCAGCGTGTTGCGATGAAACGCTGTGGCAATTTTGTCGTCGAGACTCGCCTCGGAAAGCAGGTCACCAGCCAGTTGTTTGATCGTGAACGCATCAAACGGCATGTTGGTGTCAAAGGCCCGAATGACCCAGTCACGATAGGCCCAGATCGTTCGCGGCGGGTCGTCGGCATAGCCGGCGCTATCGGCGTAGCGAGCCAGATCAAGCCAGCCACGGGCCATATGCTCGCCATAGCCGGGGTGAGTCAGCAGCCTATCCACGAGGCGCTCCACTGCATTCGGCGCTGCGTCAGCAACAAAGGCATCGGCTGCCTCTGGACTGATCGGCAGGCCGGTCAGATCGAGTGCCAGCCGCCGGGCCAGGGTCACCCGGTCTGCCTCAGGGCTGGGCTGAAGGCCTTCGTCTTCCAGCCGCGCCAGGATGAACTGATCAATCGGATTGCGGGGCCAGTCTTCCTGCACCACCGCCGGCAGGTTCGGCCTGCTGATCGGCACATACGCCCAGTGTGGCTCGTACTCTGCACCCGCCGTGATCCAGCGGCGCAACAGATCGACCTCATGCGGCGAAAGCGGGTCGCCCGCTTCCGGTGGCGGCATCACCAGATCAGCATCAGTGTCGGTGATGCGAATGACAAGTTCGCTGGCCTCGGCGTCTCCCGGCACGATCGCGGCATAGCCCCCCAAGTCTTCCGTCGCCCCGGCGAAGGTATCAAGCCGCAGGCCGTGCTCACCGCCGCCATGGCGATCCTCTGCGTCGGGCCCGTGGCAACGGATGCAGCGATTGGAAAGAATGCCCTTGATGTCACGGGTAAATGACGGGGCATCGGCCGCCTTCACCACTTGGCCGTGGGCGATCCAACAGAGACTGACGCTGGCTGCGATCAGGTACCACCACCGTAAACAGTGCTTGTTCCGCTGAAGGTTCGCAAAGCTGTGCACCATTGGATTACTCCGTTGGAAAACACCCGCTTCGCCGCCAGGTGGACATGGCATCCCGGCGCGGACCCAGAGGGGTCGATCGGCGGATCATCAGGAAGGGGCGGAACGCTCGCTCCTCACGTCAATCTTACTGATCGGTCTGCCTGTGGCCAGAAATCAGGGAAAAAGGTCGTTTTCCCGCAGGACTGGCCAAATTCTGCAGTGCCCGCGTCGGTGACACAGAAAGCAGACGCTCTCTGTTTCACGAACTCAGCATGCCCAGTCCTGCCGGATCGGCATGCCCTTCACGGGCTGAGCTCCGCCTGGGCCGCACCGGCTGACTCGTTCCTGACCACCACTTCCCAGACCGTCGTGGTGCCGCTGGTCTCATTGCCAGCGATGAGAAGATCCGTGCCAGTCGGCGAACAATCGGCGGGCACAAAGACCAAGCCTTCTGGCCCACTGTCACCAGCGGCCGGGTTCGCTGAGCCATCGGGGAGGGTGGGCTTCACCTCAAAATTCCGACTGGTGGAATACCCAACATACTGAGCTGCCTCTGGCTCGGTGATGTCGTAGACCACGATGCCACCGACCCGCTCAAGCCCGATGAATGCATAAGTGCGGCCATCGATTGCTCCAAGCACGAGGGCTTCGGGCTCCGGCCCCTTGCTCCGGCTCCGCTTTTCGCGTTTGAGACTGTCGTTGCTGACGTTGAAGAACGTCGGGAACCGCTCGGCCGTGACCCTTTCGAAGGCGTCGCCGCTGTCGAAGACGCGGTCCCCTGCCGCCAGATCAAAAACCGAGAACGACCGGCCTCCAAAACAGAACAATTTCGTGGGCCGTCCGTCGGCATCGAGGTGCCGGTCGACGAGATCCCGCACCAGTTTCAGTCTGCCAAGGTGGTCCTCGCTTGCATGCTCAGCGAACAGACTTCCTTCAACAGGCCACTCATCAAGACTGGCTTCATCATTGAAGAAGTCGCCTTCCGCAACTCCGGCCACCGCACCGTCTTCCGTCGGCCGCACCCGGGAATCACCTTCGTTGGCAGTTACCAACAGCAGCCGATCACCTTGGCTGAACAGTCGAATCGCATCAGGCTGGTAGACTCCGTAGAGATTGGACCGAGGTTCAATCGCGATCTGCCCGTCCCTATCACTGACATCAAGCCCCATGCCCGGCTGCCCATGATCCTTGAAACCAAGCGGAATAATCCGCTGCACAACAGCGGCCGCAATATCGACCTCGGCAACCGCGTTGGTCTCCTGCAGGCAGACATAGGCTAGCCGGCTGTCCGGTGAAATCGCGATCCACTCAGGTTCAACGTCTTCAGCAAAGGTCGCAGGCCGGCTCTGCTTCCCGGCCGCATCAAGGTTGACGCTCCCAAAGTGCCGCAACCCACGATCCATCAACCCAGGCAGTTCCGCAGCCCGTGAGCCGTCGGCATTCCAGTCGCGAAAGGTCACGGTCTGCACCGATGCCGCATCAAGCCCGGCTGCCAGATCGATGATAGTGACGGTTCCCTCAGGATCGACCGTCGCATCCTCGCTCGGCTCACCCTCATTGGCCACCAGCAGCCAACGACCGTCGGGGGAGAAGGCCACCATATCGGGCAAGGCCCCGGCAGGAATGCACTGCTTCAGTTCCAAGGTGCTCGTGTCATACAACGCCACAGCCCCGGGGCCTGTCCGCGCCTCGGCCTCAACTGCCACGGCGAGGGTTCCACCCGAAACGGCCACGCTGTTGGGAACACTCGCTGAGCCGCCACCAGCTACGGAAAGTTCGATGTGCCCGTCGGGGATAAGTTCACCATCGGCATTGACCGTAAGCACATCGATCTGGCCCGCCCGGGCATTGACCACGAACACGCGATGCGTGTGCGTGCAGAATGCCGGGATTTCGGCCGCCGATGCGTCATATGGGCCGGCCACATGGGAATCAAGTTGTCGTAAGACTGCCGGCTCTGCGGCCACACCTGATGCGACCGCCAACACACAGGCAAGTCCAAGCAACACGCCCCTACACCCTGATGCAAAACCCTTCGCCACGATTCCTTCTCCAATGCCACCAACGGTCCTACCTGACGCCCGCACCTTCACGACCAGCATCGACCTTTTAGCCACGCTTCAACTTCACGAGGATGTCTCGGGCCGCCCCTTCGTCAAGCGTCACCGAAAGGTCAGAGTCCTCGTCATTCAGTTTTCGATACTTCGTTGGCACAACCCGCTGAAGCTTCCGCTGCTGAGGACTGTCATCAAAAACCAGATACACCTCGTACGCGCCGGGCAACACAGGTGCTTCCCCCGCTCCACCGGCCAGGACGAACGTTCCATCCTGGTTGATTTCCGCCGTGACGGGTCGCGACAAGCCACCCGCGGGCCGCAGCACGAGGGTTCCCGCTGTCAATGGTTTCCCATGCGGCAGCAAGACCTTGCCTGAGACTTCATCAAGGGCTTCAGCAACAGGGCCGGATGACCCGCAGCCGGTAGCGAGTGCGACACTGACAATAGCTGCAAGAAAAACATAGGTCTTTTTCATAGGTCAAATCCTTCGCTGTAATGCCATCAATGGAAAAAGAGCACAACCACACTCAACACCAACAAGGTGGGGCGGCGACCAACACGGCCGGCCGCCCCACGATGTTGCAGCTATTAGTCGTTTCCATTCCGGGTCAGCGATGCCGCCCATGCGGCAGCCGAAACTCCCTCGTCGGCAAACGACACGGAACCATCGGCAAACAACGTTTGAATGCCACTAACATGCAAGCTCAGCGGCTCACTGTCGTTGTTGCAATTCATGATGCATGTGCCATTCGGCGCACCAGTGTTCTTATCGTTGATGGTGCCATCGCTCAACAACGTTCCGTCCATCGAGCCTGCTCCACCATCGGGATCCGACCAGCCATAACCCTCTGGCCGTGGCAGCAAGGCATTCTGGGTTTGCAGAACGCCACCCACTCGCCTCCAGTGATTTGGACGACTCGCACTTTCAACAACCAGACGAGTCTTACTAAATCCGTCGATGAACTCTTGCTCTGGTGTCGGGCCGTTCTTATCAAGTCCACCTGTCTTGTCGTCACCTGGATCGGGAAGTCCGTTTGCTAGGTAAAAACCCTGACGCACGCGATGGAACACCAGATAGTCGGAAGGCCCCATGATCTTCCCTTGTACTGCCGCTGGTGCACTTCCACCGGCTGCATACCGAATTGAGTCAGCTGACGGGCAGACAAACACGGGGATCACAGTTTGACCAGCAGTCACATTTGCGGCAGTGGTCCAATGAGACGAGGTGTCATACGAATTGGCGAGGTTTCCTTCCTCGAAGTACTCAAGAAGGGCAGTGCACCAACTCATGTCCTCGTTGTTCGGACGCGATGACGGAAACGCCTTCTTTGCTGACATGTAATTGTGAAAAGCAAGGCCGAGTTGCTTAAGGTTGTTCGAGCAACTAGCACGACGAGCTGCTTCACGGGCTGTCTGCACAGCAGGCAACAACAGACCAACCAACACGCCGATGATGGCGATGACAACCAGCAGTTCGATCAACGTAAAACCACGCTGGTGCGACCGCTGGGATCGATTCTGGAACTGAATCACGACGGACTCCTTGGATAGGGGTTTTCATGCGGTGCCTCGAAAGCGACCACGCGGCCACTGTCTTGCACGTCAGGAGTGTCGACACAGCAGGTAAGCGGATTGTGAGCGGCTCATGAGAATTTCATGAGCGGCCACAAGACGCTCTCCCGCAGGTAAAAACGCCTCGAAACATTCCCTGCCGCAGGCTTTCCTCAGGGATGCTGCAGCGCATTCCGCAGGATTTCGATGGGATGCTGCGGGATGCGGTCCGTGCCGTCCTTGATCTGGTGCCGGCAACTGGTACCCGGGGCAGCTAGCAGGGTCTCGGCCGCGGCCGCCCGCACCGCTGGAAACAGCACCAGTTCACCGATTTGCATTGAGACAGCAAAATGCTCCCGCTCATAGCCAAAGGAGCCGGCCATGCCACAGCAGCCGCTGGGGATGACCTCCACTGAATAGTTTGCCGGAAGTGCAAGCAACTGCTGGGTCGGCTCAAGGGAGGCCAAGGCCTTCTGGTGGCAATGGCCGTGGAGGAGGATGTGTTTGGTGTCCGTCGTGAAGGCATCTGGGGTTACGCGTCCGCGACCGATCTCTCGGGCAAGGAACTCATCGATCAGAAGCGTGTTGCCCGCAAGCGTCGTGGCCTGCTCTGCAAGTGTCTCTGGCACGAGATCGGGATACTCATCACGAAACCCAAGAATGGCCGACGGCTCGAGGCCGATCAACGGTTCGTCAGCCGTCACGCAATCAGCCAGCAACTCAACGTTCCGACTGGCAAGCCGCTGTGCCTCCCGCAGCAGCCCCGTTGAAATCTGGGCCCGGCCACTATCGACGTGCTCTGGCACCACCACCTCGTAGCCGAGGGCTTCCAGCAACTCGACCGCAGCGATGCCGACCGGCACATCGAGCGTGTCGGTGAACTCATCGACAAACAGATGCACTCGGCCATGCGGAGCCGGGCCGCCACCGGCTCCTGCCCTCCGCCCACGCAGCCACCGTCTGAGTGTTCTCCGGGACACCGGCGGCAGCGACCGACCGGGAGCAACCCCCAGCACTCGCTTGAACACCCCGGCAAGACCCGGCGTACCGACCGCGAGGTTGTAGGCCCAGGGCGCGACGCGGGCCGCCAGCCGCAGCATATGAGCCGAACCGGCAATCAGTCGACTCCGCAATGGCACCCCACTTCTGTCATGTACCTGCTGCTGCCACTCAGCCTTCAGTCTCGCCATGTCGACGCTCGAGGGACATTCACTCTTGCACGCCTTGCACGACAGGCAGAGGTCGAGCGACTGGGCAATCTCCGGACGACCCCACGGATCAGCCGTCGCCGGGTCAGCCAGTGCCTGCCGCAGCACGTTCGCCCGGGCCCGAGTGGTGTCAGCCTCATTGCGGGTGGCCATGTAACTGGGGCACATCGTGCCGCCCGCCGTGGCCGGCTTACGACACTGGCCGACACCGGTGCACTTTTCTGCTGCCCGCAGCACGCCGCCAGTATCGGCAAACCGAAAAGTTGTCTGATGCTCGGGCTCAGCTTCACCCGGAAGAATCCGCAGCTGGGTGTCCAGCGGCGGGGTGTCAATGATCTTGCCAGGATTGAAAATGCCGGCTGGATCAAAGAGCTGCTTCACCTGACGGAAGAGGTCGTAGCAGGCATCACCCACCATCGTGCGAATGAACTCCCCCCGCAGCCGGCCGTCGCCGTGTTCTCCCGACAGACTGCCGCGATACCGCTTCACAAGAGCCGCGACATCTGTGGCCACGCCCCGGAACATCGCCAGCCCCTCTCGGCTGTGAAGATCAAACAGCGGCCGCAGGTGCAACTCACCAGCACCCGCATGGGCATAGTGCACGCAGTCGATGCCGTACTTTTCCGCCAGCAGCTGATCGATGTCAGCGATATAGGCAGGCAGATCAGCAATCGCCACAGCCGTGTCCTCGATCACTTCGCGGGGCTTGGCAGGTCCCGGCAGATTGTTGACGAGCCCCTGCCCGGCCCGACGGAGGGCCCAAACCTTTTGTGACTCAGTCCCAAAGAGCGTCGGAAAGGCGTAGCCGAGGCCCGCCGCGTGGAGGTCAGCAATCAGAGCCGCCAGCCCTGCCTCGACCTTGGCTCGGTCGGGATGCTTCAGTTCAACCACCAGCACACCACCGGGGTCGCCCACCACGAACGACCGATTGCGGGCCTGCTCGCGGTTGTCCTTCGTGCAGTCGAGAATCTTGCTGTCAATCAGTTCGCAGCCAGTCAGCTGCGGTGGGTCAGCCGCGGTCACCTCCATCTGGCCGGCTGGCAGACAGTGCCGACGCTGCATCACCACCACTGCCGCCCGCAAGGCCTCATCAACCGACTGACAGTGCACACAGAGCAAACCACCTGGTGGTGGCAGTGACAGCAGGTTGAACTCGTACTCGATTCCAAAGAAGAGCGTGCCCTCGGAGCCGGCCAGCAGCCGGCAGAGATTGAAGGGGGTGCTGCTGGTCGGGTCGAAGCAGCTGGCATCGAGCAACGCATCGAGGGCATAGCCCGTGTTCCGACGGGTAACTTCCGGCCGGGGCATTGCGTCGCGAATCGTCTGACGGATGGCAGCGTCGCCAAGTAGGGCGGCGAGACGCTGATAGATCCGCGTCTCCAGCGCGTCGGGGCCGTTGCACTTGGCGACAAACTCCTCCGCAGTGACTGGGCCGAAAATCGCCTCACTGCCGTCACTCAAAAACCCGCGGACAGACACCAGGTGATCACGGGTTGAACCGTACGCAATCGAGTTTGCACCGCAGGAGTTGTTGCCGACCATGCCGCCGAGCATGGCCCAGTCAGCGGTTGAGGTCTCCGGGCCAAAGAAGAGCCCGTGCGGAACCAGGGACCGATTGAGGTCGTTCCGAATCACGCCCGGCTGCACCCGCACCCGCCGCTGCTTCACATCCAGCGACAGGACCTGGTTGAGGTGTCGACCGGCATCAACCACGATTCCGCCACCAACCACTTGCCCGGCCAGCGAAGTACCAGCCCCGCGGGGAACGATGCCAACACCTGCTTCCGCCGCAAAACAAATAATCGTCTGTACATCGGCTGCTGACTTGGGGAAGGCGACCGCCAGCGGCGTTTCCTGATACTCCGAGGCGTCGGTGGCGTAAATCGTCCGTACCAGGTCGTCAGTGGCCAGATCGCCTTCAAGCCGCGAGGCGAGGCCTGCCAGCAGACGTTTCTTCATGGCATCTCCAGCAGGTGGCCTGACGAGGCTAGCATACCGCCGCACCGGCCGGCGTGTGCTCGGTTGGCTGTCCTGCCTTCTGCTACGCTGCCGTGGGAGCACGCCGTTACCAAACCAAGTCACTTGTTTCACAGGCACGCACGATGCACGAAGGATACCCGCAATGCTCCAAAGCATCATCGTGTCCTCCCCTGGCACGGATCGAATCCCGCAGAAACTGGCTGCTCACTGCTGGCATGCTTTCCGCAGGGTTCCTCCTCAATCCTCGCAAAGGACACACCGCCAACCTGCCCAGCGTGTTGCAGGCTGATCTCTGCGTCTATGGCGGCACGGCCAGCGGCGTGATGGCCGCAATGGCAGCAGCGAGGGAAGGCTTGCGGGTGGTGCTCGTTGAGCCTTCCCGATGGCTGGGCGGCATGACCGGGGGTGGGCTCAACTCCATCGACTGGGGCCGTCAGGAAGCGGTCGCCGGAACCACCCGTGGCATTCTCAAGCGAGGTCTCAGTGATCCGGAGTATCGAACGTACTTCGCCGATCTCCTGACCGACCATGCCGTTGCCGTGCTCGCTGAACACCGGGTCACCGCTGTCGAATGTCACCAATCACGAATCGTCCGCATCACCCTCGACAAGGCCCCACCCAATTCGCTCGGCTGCCCCAGCCCTACACCCGACGTGAAAGCAGCCTGCCGCATTGAGGCGTCTCTGTTCATTGACTGTTCCTATGAGGGCGATCTGATGGCCCGCGCGGGCGTCAGGTACACCTACGGCCGGGAGGCTCGGGAAACATACGGGGAATCACTGGCCGGCTCCCAACCTCCACTGGCGGTCTATCGCATCGATCCTTACGTGAATCCGGGCAAACCGAACAGCGGCCTGCTACGTCAGCTTCAGGACATCAGGCCGCAGCCTGAAGGCTCTGCGGACGCACTCACCATGGGGTATGGCTTTCGCTGGAAGTACACCAAGTCAGCTGACGGTCTTCCACTCGATCCACCGGATGATTACGACCCCCAAGACTACGAACTCTATCGCCGTGGGTTCGTCGGTGGTATCGACATGTTCACCGGCCGACGGATGCGAAAACTCGGCGTCTTTGAGCCTGCCGGCGGCAATCCGTTTCAGATTCCGATGGGCAATCTCTCCCGGGCGCTCTGGGCCGCCACGTTCTTCGGCAGCAATGCGGAATACCCCGACGGGGACTACGCCACCCGAGCCCGGATCTGGAAACAGCAGCAGAACTTTGTCCGTGGCCTCACCCACTTTATGCGAACCGACCCGGCTGTCAGCCCGAAGTGGAAAGAAGCTGCCCAGGTGATCGGCCTGAAACCTGGCCTCTTTAATGACACGGCTGGCTATCCCCATCAACTCTATGTGCGTGAGGCCCGCCGGATGCAGTCTGACTATGTCGTGACCCAGTCCGATCTTGAAGGCCGCACAGATCCAGATGATGCCGTCGGACTGGCCTCGTATGGCGTCGATGAGTGGCCCTATGCTACCTATGCCACATCGGGCGGCGTAGCATTGGCTGGTGGCTACTATTCCATGCTCTATCTCGAGGAAAAGCATCGAGGCATTTACAAAATTCCGTACCGGGCAATCGTCCCGAAAAAGACTGAATGCACCAACCTACTCGTCCCAGTCTGCTGCTCGGCCAGTCATATTGCGATGACCTCCATCCGCATGGAGCCGGTCTGGATGATACTGGGCGAGTCGGCGGGCATCGCGGCCGCCGAAGTCTTTCGGCAAAATGTTCCGGTCCAGGATCTCGACTACCCCACCCTCGCCAAGCGGTTGAAACACTACGGCCAGCACATCTGGCGAAAATAGCAGCTCCCAATCACATCTCGTGCCCGTCGCTCACGCAGAGACCGCACAGTAACCCCCTGCGGGAAGCACTGCCCCACCAAAAACATGTTCGCCCAACGCAACGTTGTTGCAGCACAGCCGTTTCTTTCTTGGAGGAAGACCTCCGGGGCGGTGCCCCCTCTATTTCTTCATGCTCGAAAAACCCGCTTGTCATGCATTGACATCTCAACACAGCTTTAAAGCACTCGATGAACACGCGCCAGACCTCAGCCATGCAACGCATCAGACATAACACCGGCGCCTGGCATGCTCTCATGATCGGGATCATGCTGCTTGGTCCTGCCGTCTTCCCGACAGCCGCAACTGAGCCACTGCGGCAAGCACCCCAGCCACTCAAGCCATCCACGCATGGCGTCGGCCGGCTTGTAGACCCGATGCTCTTCACTGACATCAAGGGCCAAGCACACGCTCTCGCAGAAGCGAACTCCGAAGTCAGGCTGACTGCATTCTGCTTGACAAGCACCAGTTGTCCGCTGAGTCGCAAGTATCTCCCCACATTAGCCCGGCTTGCATCCGAGGCTGCTGCTGGCGTGCGGTACGTGCTTATCAATCCAATCGCCAGTGACAGCATGCAAGCGATGAAGGAGTCAGCGGCACAAGCTGACGAGGCCATTTATGTGCACGACCCTGATGGCGAACTCACCCGCAGGCTTGGCGGTCTGACAACCACGGACGTCATCGTCGTTGATGCGGCTCGTACGATTGTCTACCACGGCGCTGTCGACGATCAGTATGGCCTTGGCTATTCACGGAGTGAACCACGTCGTCACTATCTTGCAGATGCACTTGATGCACTGCTTGATGGAAAACGCCCCGTCGTTGCTGCAACCGCTGCCCCTGGCTGCGACCTTGGATGCGAGCCCCGTCTGTCATCAGAGACAAACCTCACCTACCACGGACAAATCGCCCGCATTATTCAGCAGAACTGCCTGGAATGCCATCACAGCGGCGGCCTCGCTCCCTTCCCGCTCGAAACCTACGAAGACCTCGTCGCTCATGCTGGCATGGTCGAAACCGTCGTTAGCAACCGAACGATGCCACCGTGGTTTGCCGCTGATTCACGCAGCGAAGGGGTCGATCCAGTAGCCCACCAACTTGTCTGGGCGAATGACCGCTCCCTGGCCGATGCAGACCGCAACAATCTTCTGGCGTGGCTACAAAGCGAACACCCAGCCGGAGAGGCGGCCAACACCCCGCTCCCCGTGCAATTCCCTGAAGTGTGGCAGATCGGCACACCTGATGCCATTTGGGAGTTTGCCGAGCCGCAGCCTGTCCAGGCAACTGGCGTCATGCCTTATCAGTATGTCACCATCGAGACCAACCTCGCTGAGTCGAAGTGGGTGCAGGCAATAGAAGTCCAGCCGGGCAATCCCGAGGTCGTCCACCATGTCATCGTGACCGTACGCGAGGCCGACGAATCTGCAACACAGGCAGACGACGCCGAAGAAACAAATTTATGGGCGGCATACGTTCCCGGTCAGGCGGTCTGGCAATATCCCGACGGGTTCGCCAAGGCCTTGCCGAAAAATGCCCGCCTCATCTTTCAAATGCACTACACCCCCAACGGCACGGCAACCACCGACCGCACTCGCATCGGTGTGATTTATGCCAAAACGCCCCCGCAGCATGAGGTGCGGGTCCGGGGCATTCTCAATCACCGCATTCAGATTCCTCCCAATGCCTCACGACACCGCGAGGAAGCCTCACTGCGGCTGCCCGTTGACGCCACGATTCTGGGCTTTCTCCCCCATATGCATCTCCGTGGAACAGCCTGCCAATACAGCATCCTCGACCACACCGGGAACACCAAGACGTTGCTCGACATTCCGCGTTATGACTTTAACTGGCAGTTGCTTTACCGCTACGCAGAACCCAAGCCGCTGCGGGCTGGAGACACGCTGCAATTCACAGCCTGGTACGACAACTCCGCAGACAATCCAGCGAATCCCGATCCAACCGAGACCGTCCGCTGGGGCCAGCAGACGTTTGAAGAAATGATGCTTGGCTACGTCGAATATTTTCTCCCCGACGTGCCACCCGGCACGCAACCGGAACGCAGTCTCAACCCCCGGCGGCGTCGCAGGCAGCCCCCTAACCGTGCTTCCTCTCTTGAGGCGGCGTTCTATCGGCTCGACCGAAATCAGGATGGGCTGCTCAGCCGCAATGAACTACCGGCCAAACTTCGCCCACAATTTGAGTCCCTTGATGCAAACACCGACGGGGGGCTCACGCTTGAAGAAGCTCGGCGATTTCGCCGCTGAGCAGAGACCCTGTCGGGCATGACGGTCCGGAATGGCGTTGCCGTTTCTTTGAATTACACTCAGTGCAGCCCGCGGGCGTTCTTTCCCTCTGAGGAGACCTGTTGATGAGCCTTCCCCGTTTCTTTGGTGCTAGCGTTGTCCTCATTGCCCTGAGCATTTCGGGGTTCACTCACGCAGAGACAGGTTCCGACAACGTGGGGATCCTGTCATATCGGTCCAATCAGCATTGTAGTCGTCGGGCAGTACGACGTCGCTGGAGGCAAAACCGACGCTCTGCATGCTGCACGGATCAGAACAGCCACTCAGCACGTGAGAATTGGATCAGCATGTTCAATGGCACGGACCTCACTGGCTGGAAGGCAAACACCGAGAACCCGGACTCATTCAAGGTCGTGGATGGCGTGCTGGTGATTGATGGTCCCCGCTGCCACCTGTTCTGGGTCGGTGATCCTGACGACCCTACAGATGAACAATTCACCAATTTTCATTGGCATGCGAAGGTCAAGACCTTGCCGCAGGCCAACAGCGGGCTCTATTTCCACACCAAGTATCAAGATGCCGGCTGGCCGGCTGCTGGCTATGAGTGCCAAGTCAACCAGACCCACAAGGATCGCAAGAAGACCGGCGGACTGTACGCAGTCGCCGATGTCCTTGATGAGTCACCTGTTAAGGATGGCGAGTGGTATGACTACGACATCATCGTCGACGGCCCTCGCATCGTGCTGAAGATCAATGGCGAAGTCACTACCGACTGGGAAGAACCTACTGTTTGGATTACGCCCAAGGGCATGGAGGGTCGGAAGCTCTCGTCCGGCACCTTTGCCATTCAGGCCCATGACCCCAAGAGTGTGGTCCACTATAAAGATCTGCGGGTCAAACGACTGCCGTGACAGCCGCACTTTGCTGCCGTCTCCGGGAAGGCCAGGCCCCTCACGGCGAGACCACCTCGTCAACAGAACCGGGGCCACCTATTCGTAGATTGGAAAAAAGGTGTTGAAAGCCTGTTCGCAGAAAACCCCCGGGTCATTGAACCGCTGATGGCGATCAAGCCCGGTGATCACGGCCATCTGCTCAGCAGAAAGTTCAAAGTCGAAAATCGCAAGATTCTCAGCCAGCCGCTCGGGCCGGCTCGTTTTTGGAATCACCGTCGTGCCCCGCTGGATACCCCAGCGGAGCAGCACCTGGGCTGGGGTGCGGCTCACCGCCGCGGCAATCTCAATGATCGCGGCGTGCTTCAGCAAACTCTCCGACGCCGTTGCCATGCCCAGCGGCACATAGGACGGTGCCCCAAGTGGGGAAAAGGCCGTGACGGCCACCCCGGTCTCTCGGCAGTACCGCAGCAGTTTTTCCTGGGCCAGCCGCGGGTGCATCTCAACCTGGAGCACCGCCGGCTGAATCCGGGCCGTTGCCTGCAGATCGCGAAGCAGTGAGACGCCGTAGTTACAGACACCGATCTGCCTTACGAGACCGGCATCGACCAACGCTTCCATCGCCCCCCAAGTGTCGGCCAGCGGCACCCGGGCAGGCTGCATGCACGGAACCTCAGCCGCTGGATCAAAAAACCAGCCGGGTGGGTACCGGGTTTCAGGGGCCACGTAGGCGAGCGCAATCGGAAAGTGGATGAGGTAACAGTCGAGATAGTCAAGCCGCAGGTCACGGAGGGTTCGTTCCAGGGCCGGCCGGACATGCTTCGGCTCATGAAACGTGTTCCAGAGTTTCGACGTGACCCAGAGATCGTCTCGACGGCAAAAGCCAGCCGCGAGCGCCCGTTCGATCCCAACCCCGGCTTCAGCCTCGTTACCGTAGTCGCAGGCGCTGTCGAGATGGCGATAGCCACGTTTGATCGCCTGCTCAATCAAACCACCAACAGCATCGCCTGTGACCTTCCAAAGACCAAGGCCGACCGCAGGAATTGGTTGCGTGGCAGTCCCATCAGAAGTTGTTATGGGAATGGACTTCATTTGCTCAGATGTTACCTCAAGACTTCCGCTGTTTCATCACTCATGAATTCAAAACTTCTTGAATGACATGACCGTGCACATCGGTCAGCCGCATATCACGGCCACTGAACCGATAGGTCAGCCGCTCATGATCAATACCCAGCAAGTGAAGCATGGTCGCATGGAGATCATGAATCATGAACTTTTTTTCGACCACCCGATAACCATAGTCATCGGTTGCCCCAACGATTGTGCCCCCCTTCACGCCACCACCAGCCAGCCAGAGTGAGAAGGCCTGAGGATTGTGATCCCGGCCGTTCGTCCCCTGGGCAAACGGGGTCCGGCCAAACTCACCACTCCAGACGACCAGAGTTGAGTCGAGCAGGCCCCGCTGGCGAAGATCATCGATCAACGCGGCAATCGGCTGATCGACTGCCCGGGCATTGTTCTCATGACCCTGCTTGAGATTGCCGTGCTGGTCCCACCGGTCACCACCCACCTTGGGGCAAGTCAGTTCGACAAACCGCACACCCCGCTCGACCATCCGCCGAGCAAGCAGGCATTCAGCCCCAAAGATCTGCGTCGGCTTATAGTCACTCTCGAGACCATAGGCCCGCTTGGTCGCCACACTCTCATCGGCAAGACGAAGCAAGTCAGGCACTTCGGTCTGCATCCGGTAGGCAAGTTCTTGATTGGCAATCGCACTGTCGATCGCATCCGACGGGCTGCCCTCGCCGGCCAGCCGTTGGGCAAACGCTCTGTCCAACCGACGAGTCAGGTCGAGCTTTGCCGCCTGATGAGCGACTGTCTGTTCCTGTGGCTGCACGTTTGCCAGCCCAACTGCGTTCGGCTTCACGACCGACCCCTGATACGTCGCCGGCAGAAATCCATTGGTGAAGTTGTCGAGCCCGCCAGGGGGAATCAAGCCGCCATTGAGCACCATGTAGCCGGGCAGTTCCTTGTTTTCAGTCCCCAGCCCATAGGTGGTCCAGGCTCCCATGCTCGGCCGACCCTGGAGGCCACTGCCGGTGTGCAAAAAGTAGTTGGCGTTGGTGTGTTCCGGGAATTCGCTGGTCATGGAACGAATGACGGCCAACTCATCAACCACACCACCGATGTGCGGAAAGAGGTCACTGACCGGAATGCCACTTTCACCGTAGCGTTTGAACGCCCACGGGCTCGGTAGCACTGTCCCAATCTTATTGAACTGCGTGGCATCAACTTTGAAGAGGCTGTGCGGATCCTTGCCTGCGTCCTGAGCCAACCGCGGCTTGGGGTCGAAACTGTCGACCTGCGAGACCCCACCATCCATGTAAAGGAAGATGATGCTCGTCGCGCGGGCCGGATGGTGCAGCGTGTCGACCACACCGAAGGAGGCCCGAGCAGCATCACGGTGCAGCAGGGCCGCAGCGGCGATGCCCCCGAAACCACAAGAGGCCTGCTGCAAAAGGCCACGACGCGAGAGCGGCAGCGGGCGGTAGCGGTGGCAGTGATGGATGGGGGGCATGGGATTTTCTCGGTGATTGCCGATCAACACTTTCTCGGGGCAGCTATCAGGTTTTCATACGTCGTTTCCAACCCGCCGGGGCGTTGCCCATGCCATCTTGCCGGACGTTCGCTACGGGCATCCTGCCCTTCGCTCACTCGACAGAAACTTCGCTCAACCATCCGCGCTGCGCCCAGTTTCCGACAACGCTCGATTGGCATGAGCAACGCCCCTCGTCTGTGCGGCTTGCGAATAATTTTCGTGGGAACGGTGAGTCCACTGGCTCACGGGACGAAAATAAACTCCTTGGTGTTGAACAGGGCGTGGGCCAGATCGGCCCAGGCTGCTTCGTTGGTTGGGTCGGCCCCGAAGTCGGCACCATGCCGTTCGGCCTGCGATGCGAGGAACTCCAGGGCGACCGCCTGCTCGTCAGCTGTTGGCGGCCGGGTGAAGGCCTCCCGGTACATCTGGTCGATGCGAGCCTCGGTGCTGAGGCTGGTTTCAGCCAGCAGCCGACGGGCCCAGACGCCTGCCTGCTCCCGAACGAATGGATCGTTCATCAGAGTCAGAGCCTGCGCTGGCACATTGGTCACATTCCGGCGGCCCATCGCTTGAAACGGCACCGGCAGGTCAAAGGCCAGCAGGAAACTCGGCAGGAAATTGCGGCGGATCTTGGTGTAGAGGCTGCGGCGGCCGTTGCCATCGAGCGGTCCCGACTTCGGTCGACCCCGTCCCTCATGAAAATCCGTCAGGAAGACTTCCACGCTCGGGCCACCCACCGTGCGATCGAGCCGGCCACTGACTGCGAGAATCTTGTCCCGAATCGCCTCACCCTCCAGCCGCCGCACCGGATAGTGATGCAGCAACTCATTGAGTGGATCGCGTGCGGTTGCGGCCAGGCTCGGCGTCGAGTTCATCCGCCAGGTGCTGCTGGTGACAATCTGCCGAATCAGCTTCTTGATGCTCCAGCCTTCCTCGATGAATCGGACGGCCAGCTGGTCGAGCAGTGCCTGGGCCTGCGGATCGGCTGGCGGCTCGCCCAGTTTGCCAAAGTTGTCGGTGGTCGGCACAAGCCCTCGGCCGAACAGGTGATGCCACATCCGGTTGACCAGCACCCGGCTGGTGAGCGGGTTGGCCGGGTCGAGCACGCGGTCAGCCAGTTCCAACCGGCCGGAGGAATGGTCGGGCCAGGCCGGCTGGTCGGCACCGTCAATCGCCTCGAGAAACCGCCGCGGGGACAACTCGCCCGGCCGGGCTGCCGAGCCCTTGAGCAGCACATACTGATCGATGCCGTTGCCGTCGAGCAGGGCGGGGGCCGTCGCCGAAACGAGCCTGGCCTCGGCCCGAATCGCATGTCGCTTGGCAGCGGCCTCGCTGATGCAGGCACGGATCGCAGCGGCCGAGGGCGTTTCCCAGTCGATCGTCCCGCCGGCCAGCACCGCATTCATCGCTGCTGGCCAAGTCGGATCGGTGCGAGTGGGCTGCTCGAGTGACGCCACAGTTTCAGCCACGCTTGCCTCACCTTCGATGGCCGCGTATTCGACATGCACAACATGGCCGGTCGCCCAGTCCTTGATGTCCTTGTGGAGGTCCTGCTTGACCCACTGCCACTGGCCCTTCGTGTCAACTGTCCGAAGATTGCCACCGTGCAGTGGTCCTCCTTGAAAAAGTAAGTGACTATCAATAACTGTGAAAATTTGTAAGTGTCCCCGCACACGGTGCCAAACCACACCTTCAGTGATGCGTTGCTTCGGAGTCCGTAGCACGCGACCAGCCCGATCGACAACCCCGAGTGGTTTGGTATCTCGCTCCGCCGTTGATCTGCTTGTTGCCCAGATCGCATCACTGCGGGCATGGCCCAGTGGCTCAACGGAGAGGGCTCCCGCGTCAGTCGCATTGTCCGTCGTCAGCACCGGCTGCCCGGCAGGCACCGTCTCCCAGGCGGCAGCATCGCAGATCAGGCCGGTAGCCTGCTCGCCCCGGGTGTAATCCGCGAGCACAGTCTCTGTCACCGTAGACGATTCATTCCCGTCGTGCCCAACCGGCGAGGCGTCCACCCGAACACCTGTCAGTAACTCAAACTGGGGCAGCAGGTGCTGCCGCAAGGCAGCATCGGCCTGCGCCAGCCGGGCCGCCACCCGCCGGTTCAACTCCAGGGTTTCAAAGGGCACCTGTCGGTAGCTGCTCGACATCACCATGCCGGCGATAGCGTAATAGTCGGCAGCAGAGATCGCATCAAACTTGTGGTCATGGCAGCGGGCACAGCCAATCGCGAGGCCAAGAAACGCCTTGCCAAACGTATCGACCTGGTTATCGATTCGGTCAGCCTCATCTTGCTTGATATCGACCGGGCCATGCACCGCTTCCCCGAGCAGCCAAAAGCCGGTCCCGAGGACCGACTCATTCGCTCCGCTGGCGGCCAGTCGCGGCGGTTCAACGAGATCGCCAGCAAGCTGCTCGCGAACAAACTGATCATAGGGCAGGTCAGCGTTGAACGCTCGCACAACCCAGTCACGATACTGCCAGGCATTGGGAATTAGGTAATCAAACTCATGGCCACGGGTTTCCCCATAGCGGGCGACGTCGAGCCAGTGCCGGGCGAACCGTTCGCCATAGTGCGGTGAGGCAAGCAGGTCATCGACATACCGCTCAAACGCCTGCGGTCTCGAATCGGCCAGCACCCGGGCAACATCAGCCGGTTCAGGGGACAGCCCGGTGAGAATCTCGCTGGCCCGCCGCACCAACACCGCAAGGTCAGCGGCCGGCGCCGGCTCGAGCCCGGCCGCCTCCAACCGCGTGAGCACAAAGCGGTCGATGTCATTCCGGCACCAGCCGGTGTCAGCAACTGAGGGAACATCGCACCGCTCCGGCCGGTGCCAGCACCAGTGCTCAGCCTTGCGGGCGGCTAGGTCAAAGGTTTCGACGCGGGCCACCTTCCCGTCATCGGGCCAGGGCAGCCCCCGGCGCACCCACTCTTCAATGGTGGCGATGACCACGTCGGGTAGTTTGCCGTCAGGAGGCATCTGCTGATCGCTGTCATACCGGACGACCTTCACCAGCAGGCTCTCATCAGGCTGGCCCGCTACGGCCACACCCTCGGCCGCCAGGAAATCAGCCCGCGAGTCAAACGACAACCCGCCCTCCGGGTCACCTGCTTCGGCCGAGTGACAGTCGCTGCAATGCGCAACCAGCAGCGGCCGCACCTCCGTCTCAAAAAAAGCAGCATCCTCAGCGGTCAGCGTCGGCGTGGCTGCAAGCCCCAGCCCAGGAAGCAGAAACACCGCGGCCAGACCGCCCAAGAGCGACGGGATGATCATTACTCGATTTGTCGACGTGAGTTCCGGCATCACCATCATGGTAGTCAATGGCTACACGGCTTCTCTCCTTACACCCACAACTTTGCTCACTTTCTCCCGCACGCACGTATTTCTCCAGGGCAATCTCCCCGAACACCGCTCTCTCACTGGCGGCATTCAGGTGCCCCGGATGGCAGCCGCTCAACAAAAACCAACTGCATGGAACCACAAACAAATCCGCAGGGCTGCGCTCACGAGAAGGCTCCACTCGAAGAATCAGCAAGGCTCTCACAATCGCTCTTTGCTTGTGGCGAACACGTGCACCGAAGCAGCGTCTGCTGCTCTTCTAAAAAAACTCGCCCTGCATTCATCCAGCCGACTCCTCGGCCCGCCTGGGCAGCCATCATCAGGCGGCAATGCGTTCTTCACCAACACCACGCCTTCTACGAACGTATTCCGAAACAATGCTGCATCTAACACGTTCAAAACCTTAGGTCCCTTTCCAAGGAGGCACTCTCGTGCACAAAACCCAACGTGCCCTCTCATCGGCATGTCTCACGTGTGTCATTTTTTTGGGCGTGAGCAGCCTTTACTCAGAGGAGTCGTCTTTTGGGGACAAACTTTTGCAATTCTTCCCCCAGGCTGACACGAACCGCGACGGAACCCTTTCTGCCGACGAAGAAGCCGTCGTGAGCCAACGGATCCTGCAGCGTTTCCCCAAGGCTGACCAAGATGGGGACGGCATACTCTCCGCCGCTGAAAAAGAGCGGGTGCTCCGGCTGGCCGCCGCCATGCGGCAACGAACCGCAAAACCGACGAGGCCCTCAGGGGGATTCTTCGGGGCATGGTCCTCGGATGCCACGAAGAAGCCTCACTTTTCAAATATCCCCTATGGCGAAAATAAGAGAAATGTCCTCGACGTGTGGCTCGCCGAAAGCACAACTCCGACGCCAGTCGCCATCTACATCCACGGTGGCGGATTTAAGGCGGGCAGTAAGGAAAAACTCAATGCCGCCGAACGGGACGCCTTACTGGATGCGGGCATTTCAGTCGCCTCGATCAATTACCGCTTGATCACCACAGATCCCCTACCAACGGCTCATCATGATGCCAAGCGAGCGGTGCAGTTCATTCGCTCAAAGGCCAACAAGTGGAACATCGACAAGGACCGCGTTGCTGCATTCGGCGGATCCGCCGGCGCACAGATCTGCATGTGGCTTGCCTACAGCGAAGACATGGCTGACCCAACCAGCTCGGATCCGATCGCGAGAGAATCGACGCGACTGACCTGCCTCGCCACAAAAGGCGGACAGACCTCGAATGAACGCTCCTTCTATCAGACTAAGATTCTAACCCTCCTCAATGACGGCACGCCTGTCGATTCACTCATCAAACCGTTGGCTGGTGAAATGGAACCAGAAGCTATTCTGCTCAAAACCTGGGGAGCTCAGTCACTCGAAGAAGTCGAGGAAAAAAAGAAGAAGTATTCGGCCCTCAATCTTCTCACGGCCGATGATCCCCCAATCTTTATGCACTACAGCATGCCGCCAGATGGAGAGAAACCGAGTGATCCAAACCGAGTACGAGGATGGCTCATCCACCATGTTGTTTTCGGCACAGAACTCAAGGCAAAAGCCGAACGAACGGGGGCCAAAGCTTTCTTGCAGTACCCAGGTGCCACGACGCCATACAACTCGTCGGTCGATTTCCTGAAAAGCAACCTGCTGATGAGCGACGAGCCGTAAGGAACGTGCTGCAACAAGCAGTTTGGTTCTGATCGGCACACCCCGCAACCAAGACACTTTTCGCAGATGATTCTTGGCTACAGGTGCTCGCTACCGGGAATATCTGACAGCGGCCCACCACTCCATGACATCCGCAGGGCGTTGACCACGGCGACGACATCAATCGCCTCTTGCACAAGCGCCCCGGCCGTCGGCGGCAAAAACCCTGCCGCCGCGACCAGCATGCCGATGACACTTGCCGCCATGCCCCCCACCGCCGTTTGCAGCGCAATCCTCCGCAGCCGACTGCCAATGTGCAGCAGTTCATCCACCCGCTCCAGGGCTGAGTCCATCACCACCGCGCCGGCCGCCTCACTGGTTACGTCACTCGCTGTTCCCATCGCAATTCCGACCGTCGCCGCTGCCAAGGCTGGGGCATCGTTGATGCCGTCGCCCACGAACAACGTCGGTGCCTCGGCCGTCGCCTCCTCCACCAGGTGTAGCTTGCCCTCAGGTGAGATGCCGGCATGAACCTCTTCGATACCGACAATCTCTGCCAGCCAGCGAACCTCACTCTCACGATCCCCTGAGACGAGCATCACCCGCGAGAGCCCATGCGCCGGGGCCAGATGCTCAACGAAGGGTCGACCGGCAACCCGCGGTGCATCGTGAAACCGCAACAGGCCAACTGCCTGCCCGTCTGCCATCACCACACACTCAAGGCCCCCGGCATGCTCAGGCAGCGTCACTGTACCAGCCGGATCGCTCGCGGCCAGCTTCTGCCGGCTGGTGATGGTGATTGCACTCGCCTCGCCCCCCGGCGACATCACCCGACCGACCAACCCCTTGCCCGGCTCTTCGGCCAGCCTGTCGACATCCCACAGCGGCACCCCACGGTCGCGGGCTGCCTCCAGTACCGCGCCGGCCAGCGGATGCTTGGAGTAGGCCTCCAGGCTGGCCGCGAAGGCGAGCACCGTGTCCGGTGGTCGATCCGCCAGCGGCACTAACTCGGTCAACTGGGGCCGGCCGTAGGTAAGGGTCCCGGTCTTATCAAAGATGGCCGTGCGGCACCGGTCGAGCCGTTCGAGTATGGCGGGGTCACGGATGACGATGCCGTGCTTGGCGGCCAGCGAAACCGCACCAATGATCGCTACTGGAATCCCGATCAGCAGGGGGCAGGGAGTGGCCACCACTAGGACTGCCAAAAAGCGAATCGCATCGCCACTGACCCACCAGGCCAGCACCGCCAGAGCGAGTGCCAGCGGTGTGTAGAGACCGCCAAGGGTGTCGGCCAGTCTTCGCAGGCGAGGCCGCTGCTGCTCGCTCTCCCGCAACACCTGCATGATCTTGGCGTAGCGGCTGTCCTCCCCGACCCGGTCCGCGCGAATCTCAAGTGCCGACTCACCGTTGATCGCCCCGGAGAGCACACCGGATCCGGGGGCTTTCCGCATGTGGTAGGGCTCGCCCGTGAGATAGCTCTCATCCATGACACCACGGCCAGCCACCACCGTGCCATCGACCGGGCAGATCTCATGCGGGAGCACAACGATCGTGTCGCCGACAGTCACCTCGGCCAGCGGCAGATCGACGAGCCCCCCTTCAGCCCGCTGATGGGCAACCGTCGGCATCCGCCGGGCCAACGCATTGAGCACGTCGCCCGCCCGGCTGACCGCTCGGTTTTCCAGTGCCTCACCACCGGAGAGCATCAGGACCACCAGCACGCCAGCGAGGTATTCTCCCAACAGCAAGCTGGTGACAATCGCCATACCGGCCAATAGGTCCGAACCAAACGTGCCGCGAACCAGCTTGCTGAGCAGGTCGGCCACCAGCAGGCTGCCACCACCAAGCAGCAGGGCCAGCAGCGGCAGGTCGGCCACGGTCAGTGACCGCTCCATGAACCAGCCACCCGGGTCGAGTCGGCCCAGTGGCACCAGTCGGCTGCCGCCAGGAGACACCAGCAGGCCGCCCCAAACCGCGATCGCCAGCGTCGCCCCACCGGCGATCAGTTCATTGACGGGCCACGGCTTGTCCGTGCGGGAGGCAGTCAGCTGTGCATCCGCGGTCGCGGATCTCCCTCGGTAATGATCTCAGCCTCACGGGAGGCCAGCCAGTGCAGCCGGTCGCGGACAGTCGCCTCGGGGGCCAGTTCACAGGCCAGCCGCACATAGGTGGCATGGTGCCGCGCCTCTGACTCAAACAGCCCGCCATAGAAGGCGGCCAGTTCCTCGTCCTGCACATGATCCCTCAACAGCGAAAACCGTTCGCAGCTGCGGGCCTCGATCAGCCCGGCCACCAGCAGTCGATCGACCGCCCGATCAGGCTCCCCCTTGCGCACCAGTTCATGAAGCCGCGGGCCATAGTGGCTGGGGGCAAGCTTCCGAAAGCGGATGCCCCGCCGCTCGAGCAAGTCGAGAACCATCTGGAAATGCTCCAACTCCTCATTGACGATCTCGGTCATCGCCCGGCTGAGGTTTGTGTTTTCGACGTAGGCAAACAGCAGGTTCATCGCCACGCCGGCGGCCTTCTTCTCGCAGTGGGCATGATCGATGAGGATCTCGTCGAGGTTGGTCTCAACCTGGGTGAACCAGCGGACAGGGGTGGGGACTTGCAGACTGAGCATGCGGTCGACTCGGGTGGCAGGTGAACCGAAACGCTGTCATCATACTCGCTGACAGGGCTGGCGGCTGGCCGACCGCATCCCTGACCGTCCAGTTGTTCACCACGCCCGCGGCCTCACGAGCCCACCACCATGATCGCATTCGACACACCGGCAGGTCAGTCTGAGCAGCCCGCCGATCGCAACCTCCTGGGACAACCGCTCATTGCCTGTTCCACCGCCCCGCTCACGGGCTTTTTCCGGGACGGCGTCTGCCGCACCTGTCGTGAAGACACTGGGTCACACACGGTCTGCGCGGTCATGACGGAAGCCTTCCTCGCCTTCACCGTGCAGGCGGGTAATGATCTGGTCACCCCGCGGCCGGAATACAACTTCCCCGGGTTGGTACCGGGAGACCGCTGGTGCCTCTGTGCCGCCCGCTGGCTCGAAGCGGTTCGCGCCGACTGTGGCCCGCCCGTGGTCCTGGAGGCGACGAGCGAAAAATCGCTTGAGATCGTCCCGTTCGAACTGCTCAAACAGCACGCCACCTCGGCTGAGTAATGCCGCCACCCGCGCCGAGTACAAAACAGCCCGCCTGCGTCGCCACGCAGGCGGGCTGTGCAAAGCTGTTCTGTTCGTCTTAGAAGGCAGCCTGCAGCTGCATGCGGAAGAGCACGCCCGTCTGGCCGGCGACGAGGTTCGGGCCGCTGTTCATGGCTGCTGAACCGTAGAGCTGGGTGGCGTCAAAAGACCATTTGTAGTTATGGGTGCCGTTGACAAACCAGTTCACCCCACCGGCATAGCCACGGCTGGGGCCGTAGTCCCCGTAGATCTGTGAGGTGCGGAAGTTGACCTCAAACCGCTTCGGAATCAGGAAGTAGCCCGCCTCCATGCCAAACCCGTGGTTGTAGATCACCTCCGAAGGCACGACCGCCTGCTGCCCTTCATCAGGACCGCTGTTGTACTTGCCGGCAAAGTTGCTCAACTGCCGGAAGTAATACTCCATGTCAAAACTCCAGCCCCGATACTTCCAGGCAGCATCGACTGCAAAGAGGGCGATGTCATATTGGTCCACCGTGACCCCAGCAAAAATCGCGTCAGGTGTCGTCACACGGGTACCGTCGGCAAGCCGGACAAATTCTGCTCAATGCGGGGCTGCTCAAGCGGCCCCGGCCCATCCTGTTGGCCGTAGGTGAAACTGGTACCGATTTCGAGAGCGAAGTTGTCGTGGTCCTCAAGGTCTGAGTAGCCGCGGCCGTGATTGCCACTGACATCCCACCAGGTCGTCCCAGAGCAGACAAAGTTGCCGTCGATCTCGGCGGCGTTGGGCTTCCGTCCCGTCGCGTTGAAGCCATCGCCGACCATGGCACGGTACTAGCGATTCTCGAGATACTCACCTTCCGCCCAGATACCAACCGTCCGTCCAGGCCGGAAGAAGGTGCAGGCAAGTGTTCGGTCAACCAGCCGGGTGGTCGTTGAACCGTTGAGCCATTCCCGAGAGCCCGGCACGAACGCCTTGCCGAGAAAAACATTCAGTGAATCGGAGAACTTCCGGTTCACCCAGAAGTCGTAGATGATGACCTGGTCGTGGTCATCGGTGTCAAAGTCAAAGTTGATGAAGTACTGTAGATCAGGATCGAGAATAAAGCCCTTGAAGCTGAGTCGACCGCGTTCGATCTCGAAGTCGTTGCGGTTGTCAATTGGCAAGACCGTGCCAGCGGAATTGGTCCAGGTCGGCTCGGAACGGGAAAAGCCGATGTAGCGGAACTGCATCCGGCCGTTCATCTTCATCGAATACGGGTCTTTTTTCGGATCATCCGGATTGAAATAGAACCCTCCGTCATAGCCGAGGCCATATTCGTCGTCACCGGTTGAGAGCCCATCGGTGTTGCTCACCCCGACACCAGAGAGACTGCCGGAACGCTCATCGAGCACCGGCGCCGAGGCCGCCCGCCGAATGATCTGCCCCAGATCTCCCGACTCATGGAAGCGGTCACGAAACGTGTCGTGCTCCACCTCCAGCGTGTCGTGCTCGGACTCCAGCTGTTGAATTCGCTGAAGCAATTCCTGCGTGGTCGGCTCCCGGTTTGACGGAACGACATCGGTATTGCTCGCCCCCACATCCGACAGACTGCCGCTTCGCTCATCGAGCTGACCGCCCACGCTTTATTCGGCCAGCACAGACACCGGCTGCGGGTCGGCAGCCGGGAGAACCGGCCCATCAGCCGCCGTTGCCGTGGAAAGAAAAAGGCCGATGGCAGCCAGGGAAACTGCTGACTGCTGGAGAAGCTTGGTAATTATTCCGTACCCGCCAAAAATGGATTTGCGAGGTCAGCCAAAGCGGCGAGTGGCCACGAACTTTACCTGTACCGGTTGCGTCGGTTTCGCTGAATTTTCACTTTGTTAAGATTTTGAGGCTGATTGACTTTTCTCCGGTGGCGGCCTGTTTGCGGGTTGCCTCGTTCTCCCAGCCTCCGAGGCTTGCCCTGATTCACGCCGTTCTGTCGCGTCTTCCCAGTAGCCAGTAGTCCAATCCACCCCTCCTCAGCGAAAGCCGGTGCCATGCCTTCCCTTCGCGTTCTCATGTTCCCTGCCTTTTCTGGTGTGCTCAGTCTCGCGGCCTGTCTCGTCAGCGGTCTGGTTGCCGCAGCCTCCGCCGAGCCGCAGCAACTCGCCCTCTGGGACACTGCGGCCCCCAAGGCAACCGAGGCTCCGGCTGATCAACAGCCGTTCGTTGAGGTCTTCCTGCCAACCACCGACACGGCCAACGGCTCGGCCATGGTGATCTGCCCAGGTGGTGGCTACGGCGGGCTGGCCGTTGGTCATGAGGGAGCCGACGTCGCTCGCTGGTGCACCGCCAACGGCACCACTGCCTTCGTGCTGCACTACCGGCTGGGCAAGCAGGGACACCACTATCCAACCCAACTGATTGACGTGCAGCGGGCCATCCGGCTGGTCCGGGCCAAGGCCGAGCAATTCGCCATCGACCCGCATCGCATCGGCGTGATGGGCTTCTCGGCCGGGGGCCACCTCGCCTCGATGGCAGCGACCCTGTTCGCCGAACAGCCGACCCTGCCAGGCATGCAGGCCGACGCTGTTGATGCCGTCAGTGCCAGGCCCGACCTAACGGTGCTCTGCTATCCAGTGATCGCGATGCATGCCCCACACGCTCATCGGGGATCCCGCAAAAATCTCCTCGGGCCGCATGACAGTGACGCCCTCGCCAGCCAACTCAGCACCGACCAACGCGTGACCAAAGAGACACCACCGACCTTTCTGTTCCAGACGGATGAAGACAGCGGTGTGCCGGCAGAAAATGCGGTCGGCTTCTACCTCGCCTGCCGACGGGCAGGGGTCCCGGCGGAACTGCATGTCTATCAGCCGGGCCGACACGGCATCGGGCTGGCAACGAAATATCCCGGTGTCGCCACCTGGCCCGATCGTCTTCGTGACTGGCTTGCCCTGCAGGGGTTTTTTCGGGCGGCCGAGTAAGCGACCACGCAATGCACCCGGCCGCCACGCTGCTAACATTCAGGCAGTCAGCGTGACCACCAGCATCGCTGTTGCCGCCGCCCGCTCTTCGCGACTGCCCACAAACGAGAGTTCGTCGCCAGCCTGCAGGACAACGTCGGGTCCCGGATTGCGGATCAGCTGCCCGTTCCGGCGGACGGCAATGATCGTTACCCCAGTGGCCGCCCGGATGCCGAGGGCCCCAATCGAGTGCCCCTCCACCACACCACCGGCTGGGATCCGGCAACTGCCGATCTGGTCCAACAGGTCTGGGGTTCCATCAGACCGCAGGGCAACCCGCCGACCGCGGCCCCGCAGAAACCCGTAGTTCTCCAGCCGCAGGTCATCAACGAGATCGTCAATCGTCTCCTCTGGCACATCGTAGATGCCCAGCACCCGCTCAAAGATCGAGAGGGCGGTCTCGAATTCAGCCGGCACGACCACATCGGCCCCAAGCAGCCGCAGTTCGTCAACTTCGGCCAGATATTCGGTACGCACCAGAATCTGGACATCCGGGGCGAGGTCACGGGCCACCCGCACACTCCGCCGGGCACTGGCCGGATCAGAAATGGCAACCACATACGCCCGCGCTTGCTCAATGCCGGCATGCTCGAGGATCGCTGCACGGGTGCAGTCGCCGTAGCGAATATCAAGGCCGGTGGCCCGCTCGCGGCGCACCGTCTCGGGGTTGAGCTCAAGGATCACGTGCGGCACCCCAAATTCAGTCAGTGCTGTCGCAAGGTTGCGGCCATTGATGCCGAAACCGGCGATCACGACATGATCGTGTAACTGGGCTCCTACCGGCGGTGGTGGCTCCCGAAATAGTCGGCCCAACCGCTGGCTCTGGGACAAGCGACCACAGAGCGACGCCAGCAGGCCGGTGACAACCGGCGTGGCGGCCATCGTCATCACCGCCACGGCAAGGAACGCCTGATAGTCGTCTGCGGTCAGCAGGCCGACTTCGGCACCGCGGGAACCCAGCACGAACGAAAACTCCCCCACCTGCGCGATCGTACCACCGGCCAGAATCGCCGTCCGCAACGGAAAGCCAGCGACGAGCGCTGGGATGGTGGTCGCAAGCAACTTGCTCACCAGGATGGCCACCACAATGAGGCCAACCAAGCCCAGGTGGCTGACCACAAACGAGATATCAAGCAGCATGCCCACCGACACGAAGAACAGGCTTGCCAGCGTATCCCGGAAGGGGAGCACCTCGACGAAGGCCTGATGGCCATACTCACTCTCCGAGAGAGCAAGCCCTGCCAAGAACGCCCCCAAGGCCAAGGAGAGGCCAACCTTGGCTGTGATGGCAGCTGTCCCCAGGCCGATCAGCACTAGGGTGATCAGAAAGAGTTCTCGATTCCGCAACCGCACCACTGCATGGAGCACCTGCGGTATCAGCCGTCGCCCCGCGACCAGGACGGCAGCCACAACTGCCAGGCCCACGCCCCCCGCCGCCAGCGGGTTGGTGAAAAGGGGCTCGGCATGACCAGCGGCGTGAGACCGAGCAGGCTGGGCATCCGCCGCGACACCAGCCGCCGCAGCCAGCAGGGGCACTGCCAGCATCGCTACCAACACCAAGAGGTCTTGCAGCAGGAGCACCGCAATCGCCACCCGGCCCGGCGGCGTACCGGTCTCGCTGCGGTCAGCGAGCAGTTTCAGCACGATCGCCGTGCTCGACATCGCCACCAGCAGCCCAGCGAAGACTGCCTGGGGCAAGGTGCCGAAATACCACCAGGTGCTTGCTGCAGCCAGCAGCGTCGTCCCGACAATCTGCGGCAGCCCGATTTTCAGCATCAGCGGCAGCATGCTCTGCAGCCGGGACATCGAAAACTCAAGTCCCACCGAAAACAACAGGACCACCACGCCGATCTCGGCCAGCAGTTCAACACTCTCAATGTCATCGACCAGCGACAGTCCGTAGGGGCCGACAACGACCCCCGAGACGAGCAGGCCGATCACACTCGGGATCTGAGCCCGGCCAAACAGGAAGACCACCACCGCCGTCACCGCAAACACGACAAGGAGGTCGGCAAGAAACATGGAGGCTTTGGGGCAATGGGGCAATGGGGCAAAGGGCGTCCAGGCCCATTCTTACCCGCCCACCCGAAAAAAATCACCGCCGCCTGCCGCTACCCGGAATCGCCCTAGGGAACGGCCGCAGCCGTTTGGTACAAGCCCGCAAGTGCAGGTGCATACTCGTCCCCTCTCGCCCGGCCACTGCCATGGTGCTCCATCCACTCACTCGCTGGCTGATGCTGCCGTGTGCCGTGCTCGCGGTTGGCCTGCTGACGGCCAGACCGGTCACCGCTGCTGACGATGCCACCCTGCGGATCGAGACCGAGGTCTTCGACGATGACGACGCAGCCCCACTGGCCCACAGCCTGACCCTCTTTGCCGAGGATGTGGCCTGGGACTTTCTCGATATTTCCAGCGAGCCACTCGCCGAGGCTGCCACCACGAGCAGTGGCTTCAGTGGTGAGATCATTCTCCATGACCCGATCCGCGAGCGGGTCGTGCTGATTGATCCCCACCGCAACGTGCGGACCTCGGTCGATACCATTCAGTTAGAACGCCTCAGTGTGTCCCTGACCAGTTGGGCCCGCCAGTCCGACGATAGGCTGATCTGTTGGGCAGGAGGCCCCGCCTTCGGTGAAGGGGTTCACGAAGATGCCGGCACCTTTGAACTGATCGGTCCGCGGGTTCGGTATCAGATCGAAACCACTGCGGCCCCGTCCCCGGACATGGCCGCTCGCTACCGACGCTTTGCCGACACCGCCATTTTGCTGCGAGCGTTGTTGCATCCTGGTGGGGTTCCCCCGTTTCCGCGTCTGGAAATGAATCGGGCGATTGCCAGTGCGGAAGCGCTGCCCACTGCGGTGACGCTTGAGACCGAACCCCGCGGTGGGCTCGCGGCGGCCGGCCTGGGCGGTGTCTTGCAACGCACGCTTCGCTCACGCCATCGCATTCATCCGGCGCTTCGCTCGGATGACCTCCGGCGAATTGCTGATGCGGAAGCCTGCATGGCAGCCGCTGAAGACATCCGCCTCGCGGCCTACACCACCGCCGTCGAGCCCTGACCGACCGCGGCATGCAGCCGGGCCGTGGACGCCTCGCGCACGAAAACCGCGTGTCGGTCCACTGAAAGCCACGTGCTGGCGAACAAAAAACCGGCGCCTGCTGCAGCCGGCACGATCGGCACCATTGCATGCGAAATCGGCACGGCCAAGAAACCTTCGCCGTTCGGACGATATTTCCTGTGGCTCCCATCTTGCCCAGGCCTTCAGGTGACCCAGTCGTGGTGCCGTCCACCCGCAAGCAGTTACTTGACGCCTGTACAGTTCTTGGCTCTATTCATCCCAAACATGCATCTCACGAGGAACGGAGGCTTTCATGCTGGTGTTGTCCCGGAAGCAGAACGAGCGAATTCGCGTTGGGGAATCGGTGGTGGTAACGGTGGTGCGGGTCAACGGTGACAAGGTGCGAATCGGTATTGAGGCACCAACAGACATGCGGGTCCTGCGGGACGAATTGGAAGAGACCGGCGATGTCGTCCTCGAAGATTCCGGGGAGCTGCCGATCACCCGGTTCTGCACACTCGCTGGATAATCGGCCCGGCGCGCCGTGGGCAGAAGCAGGTAGCAGGCATGGACGATGCGGAAGCGGCAGGGTCGAACGGGCGGGCCGAGCCCGTTCGACCGGTACAGCGGACACGCTGGTGGTGGTTGGCGATCAGCCCGGCCGTCGGGCTCGGACTGGTCTGGCTGGGGATCACCACACCGCCGGCGTTTTATCGGGCCGCCGCGGTCACCGGGCCAGAGGCGGCAGGGGCGGCCGGACGATTCGTGACGAGCCTGGCGGCAATCGCAACCGCCAGTCGTCAAGAAGGAGCATGGGGGGTCGATATGCAGGAGCGAGATATCAATGCCTGGCTGGGGACCGATCTGCCCCGCAACCATCCTGAAATCTTGAACGGTTCCGCCTGGGGACGACTCTCCCGGCCACGGGTTCGGCTCGAACCAAAACTGGCCCGAATCGGCATCGAGGTCAGTACTTGGGGCATCACCGTAGTTGCCTGGGCGGACGTTGAAGTCACCATGCGATCGGCCAACCACTTCGTGGTATCGATCCGTCGGGCCGGCCTCGGCAGCCTGCCGCTGCCGCGGGATGCCGTTCTGAAGGAATGTGGTCGCCGCCTCATGAAAGCTGGGCTCGAAACTCAGATGCAACGGTTCCGTGACCGCAGTGTGCTACTGGCGGTCGTCCCCGATCGGCTCGCCGAACGCCCGGCGGCACCACCCTCTGGGCCACGCCAGCCGAGCCGCCGCTGGGAAGTGGACTCGCTGCGGATCGACCGCGGGTCCCTCACTCTGGCCGGAACCAGCCGATCGCTGGACCGACCCCGTCACGCTGAGCGGACCAGCCCATGAGCCCACCCGTGTTGCAGTTCTTCGGGGCCGCGGGCACTGTCTCGGGGTCACGGCATCTGCTGGAAGCCGGCCAGAGTCGGCTGCTTGTCGACTGCGGGCTGTTCCAAGGCGAGAAGCGGCTCCGGCTGAAAAACTGGGCTGACTTCCCGGTGCCCCCGGCCTCGATCGACGCGGTCGTTCTGACGCATGCCCACCTCGACCACTCTGGCTATTTGCCTCGACTCATCCACCACGGGTTCACCGGCCCCATCTACGCGACTGCACCGACGGCTGACCTGCTGAGCTTGCTGCTCTATGACTCCGCCAAGTGCCAGGCCGAGGATGCCGCCTACGCCAACAAGAAAGGCTACTCGCGGCATCGCCCCGCCCGGCCGCTGTATGACGAACACGATGTCAGCCAGACCCTGCGGCAGCTCCAGCCAATCAAACGGGAAACCTGGTTCAGCCCCGCCGCCGGACTGCGGTGCCGGGGCCACGATGCTGGCCACATGCTCGGAAGTTGTTTTCTCGAAATCGAAGCTGACGACCCGACGGTCAGACTGGTCTTTTCGGGTGACGTCGGTCGCTTCGACGCACCCCTGTACCATGACCCCACACCGCCACCCGACTGTGACTATCTGATCTGTGAAAGCACCTATGGCGATCGTGACCACCGGCAGGACAACCCTCTTGAAGAACTTGCCACCGTGGTCAACGAAGCCGTGGCGCGCGGGGGCATGCTCCTGGTCGCCTCGTTCGCGGTGGGACGGGCCCAGCAGTTGGTCTATCTGTTGCGGACCCTGATGGGCAGCGGAACGATCCCTCCCCTGCCGATCTGGGTTGATTCACCAATGGCCGTAGCAGCCACCGAAGTTTTCCGTCAGCATGCCAGCGAACATGACTTTGCCGAAGCCAAAGAGGCTGGCGTGGTGGCCAGCCTCTCGCCGAGTGACGTCCATCTCTCACGGTCGGCAACCGAGTCGAAGGCGATCAACGCCCACGATGGCCCTGGCGTCATCATCGCGGCCAGTGGAATGATGAATGGTGGCCGCATTCTTCATCACCTGAAACGACGTCTGCCCCTGCCGGAGACCACCGTGCTGCTCGCCGGCTTTCAGGCCAAAGGAACGCGGGGCCGCAACCTCCAAGAGGGTGCCAAATATCTGCGAATCCACGGCCGTGACATCCCGGTGGCGGCCGCTGTCCGGCAGATCGATGCCTTTTCCGGCCACGCTGACCGCCGCGAGATCGCCCGCTGGCTCGCCCCCATGGCCGCTCCCAAGCGAACCTTTCTGGTGCATGGTGAACCAGTCGCGGCCCGCGGCATGGCCGAACACCTTGGCCAGATGTTTCAATGGAAAACGCATTGCCCCGCTCTCGGCGAGCGGATTGTCTTGGAGTAACTCGATGCCGAAAAAACCAGATACGACCAGCGATTCCACCCAACCGGCCAACGCCACCCCCTGGGGCGAGGCTCAGGGCCGCAGTTGTCCGATTCTCCCGGACACCATCCTCGGTAACGACGTCGCCTTGGTGGCCGAGAACATGGATGAGATCCTCCGGTCCCCCAGTTACAGCCTGCCCCAGCATGACCGGTCACTACTCGAGCGGACCGAAATGCGGGGCGTGCGGATGCTTTTGGAACTCGGCAAGGCCGAACTCGCCTTTCAGGCCGACAACATCACCTCAACGATCATCGTCTTTGGTGGCACCCAGATCGTTGAGCGGAACGCTGCGGAACGACGGCTGTCGGAGGCCCGCCGCAATGCGGCCGCTGATCCGACCAACCCAAGTCTGGCCCGGGCCGTCGAGCGAAGCGAGCGGCTGGTCGGCCTGTCGCACTTCTATGACGAGGCCCGGGAATTTGCCCGACTGGTCTCGATCGACAACCAGTGCGATGAAGAGCGGGCCTACGTGGTGGTGACCGGCGGCGGTCCGGGCATCATGGAGGCAGCCAACCGGGGTGCCTTTGACGTTGGCTGCAAGTCAATTGGCCTCAACATCAAACTGCCCGCTGAGCAGCAGCCCAATCCGTTCATCACGCCGGAACTCTGCTTTCAGTTCAAGTATTTTGCGATGCGGAAGTTCCATTTCATTCTGCGGTCGGTGGGAGCCGTACTCTTTCCCGGCGGCTTCGGCACGCTCGACGAAATGTTCGAGACGCTCACCCTGCGGCAGACCCACCGCATGCAGCCGATCCCGATCATCCTGTTTGGCCGCGACTACTGGTCGCAGGTGGTCGACTTCCAGTTTCTGGCCGACTCCGGCGTGATTGCCGAGGAGCATCTCGACTTATTCGACTATGCCGAGACGCCCCTGGAAGCCTGGGAAAAAATCCTCGCCTTCCACGAACAGCGGCGGGAGCACTAGCAGAAGGGCACCCTGGTTCAGCCTGTCCGCGGAGGCTTCGCCGGGGGCAGCGTGAGTGTGAAGGTGCTGCCTTGGCCAGGGTCACTGACGACCGTGATGGTGCCACCGTGGGCCTGCACGATGTGCTTGACGATCGAGAGCCCGAGGCCGGTTCCTCCCACCTGCCGGCTGCGGCCCCTGTCCACCCGATAGAACCGCTCAAACAGCCGTGGCAGATGCTCGGCCGCAATGCCACAGCCCGCATCATGCACACTGATTGCCAGCCCCGCCCCGCCTCCGGTCACCTGCGGCTCGGCAGCCTGCACCCGTATCGGCTGCTGACTGCCGCCATACTTGATGGCGTTGTCAATCAGATTGAGCACCGCCTGCTCCAGCAGCGGTGCGTTGATCTCGGCGGTGAGATCAGCCGGACAGTCGATCTCGATCGCCTGGCCTCGTTCTGTCGCTCGGGGCAGGCAGCTGGCCCGGGCCGACGCCAGTACCTCAGCCACCCAGACGGTTTCCAGTGGCAACGACCCAGCCTCTTCACTCTGCTCGATCCGGGAGAGCGCCAACAGGTCTTCGATGATCGCCTCCAGCCGATCGGCCTGCTTGGCCACGATCTTAAGAAACCGGCGGGCATCGGCCGGATCATCGACGGCTCCATCCTGCAGCGTTTCGACAAACCCCTTGATCGACGCGACCGGCGTCTTCAGTTCATGTGACACATTGGCAACGAAGTCTCGCCGGACCGTCTCCAGTCGCTCCAGTTCCGTCACGTCATTGAGCACAATCACCGCCCCACCCTCACCGGACGGATCCCGGAGGGCGGTCCCCCGGCCATGAAAGATGCGGCTGACCGGATCGGCCAGCACGAAGTCATCTTCCACTGGCTCGCGGCAGTCGATTGCCTGGAGCACAAACCGGCGGATTTCCGGATTGCGAATCACCTCCTGCAGGGGCCGTCGGAGCACCGTCTCAATATCAACCTGCAGCAGACTGGCTGCCGCCTGATTTATGCCGACAATCTGCTGGCGAACATCGACGGCCAGCACCCCCTCAATCATGCTGTCAAGCACCGCCTCCTGCTCCGTATCCCGGCGGTCGATTGTCAGCCCCCGTTCAACCAACTGCGTTCGCAGGGTCGTCACGCCATCCGCAATCCCTGCCAGTTCGCCAACGGCTGACGTGGGCAGTCGAACAGACTCCCCGGCAACTGCCTGCCGCACGCCGCGGGCGAGTTCACCCAGCGGCCGGGCCACGCGGTGGGCGATCATCCACCCCACGAGAAGCATCAAGGCACCACCGGCAAGAAACCCCATCAGCAACCGCTGCAGGGCCGCATAGAGCACTCGATCACTGCCCTGAGTATCAGCTAACACTCGCAGCACACCGGTTGGCACCGCAGCCGGCCCGATTGGAACTGCCACCGCAAACATCCGGCTGCCACTGGCGACGTCATAGCGACTCAACCGCGCCGACCGGCCGGCAAGCGCTGCGGCCGAGAGCTGTTCATACTCCGGCCAGCGATCGTTCGGCTCGCCTGCGTTCGTATCCGGAGTCAACCCGGCCACCTGCCGGCCTTCCCGATCAAGCACCTCAACGGTCAGGCGGGAACGTTTGGTGAGCCCACGGGCAAGCCGCTCGAACTGCTCTCGCCCTGCGGGATCCTCTAGGTCGGGCAGGATCTCCGTGAGGCCGACCGCCGTATCGGTCAACTGCTGAAAGGCTGCTTCATCCGCCAACGCCGCCAGACCCAAAGACGCCAGCCAGTAGCAGGCAATCATCAGGGTCACGCCTGCCCCAGCAGCCGTTCCAAAAAGATGCCAGGCAAACCGGTTTCTGGGCATGGCAAGAGGCGGTGAAGGACGGAGGGATCACGCCCGGAACCGATAGCCAACACCTCGCACGGTCTCGATATTGCTACCAAAGGATCCAAGCTTCTTCCGGAGGCCAGCGACTTGGACGTCGACCGACCGCTCCGTGACAGGATAATCCTCTCCCTTCACCGCGTCGACGATCTGCGCTCGGGTGTAGGCCCAACCGGGCCGCTTGGCCAGAAATTGCAGCAGGGCAAACTCGGTGTAAGTCAGCGACACAGGCTCGCCGGCAACGGTCACCTCATGCCGGCCCGGGTGGATCACCAGTTCCCGAATCTCAATCGTCGTTTCCTGCTGGCTGCGGCGTTCAGCATCCTTCCGTCGCAGCAGCGATTTCACCCGAGCCGCCAGCACCCGGGGGCTGAAGGGTTTGGTGAGGTAGTCATCACTGCCCTGCTCAAGCCCGGCAATCACATCCCGCTCTTCGCTTTTGGCCGTGAGCATGATGATGGGAATGTCACGGGTTTTGGCCTCAGCCCGGAGGCGGCGGCAGACTTCCAGCCCATCGATTCCCGGCAGCATCAGATCGAGCACAATCGCGTCCGGGGGCTGCTGGCGGGCCTCCCGCACCGCTTCCTCACCGCTGCCGACACAGGTCACGGTGTAGCCCTGCTTGGTCAGCGTGTAGCGAACGAGCTCCAGCAGGTCTTCCTCATCGTCAACCACCAGGATGCGATGGGCAAGCGGTGTCTCGGGCGTGACTGTCGAGGGTGCCATGGGCTGCTGGATGCTGAAAACCACAAAACCGGGCCGATGGCCTCGGAGTCTAGAGACTGAGCCGGGGCTCCATTCGTTAGTTTTCGATGAGCCGTCTGCTCGCCGAGCCCCCCCGGAGGGCCGCTTACGAAAACAGCATATCGACGTCGTCACTGGTCAGACCCGACAGAATGCCGGTGTCAGCCGTCACGATCGAATCGGCCAACTCTCGCTTCTGCTCCTGCAGGGCGACGATCTTCTCCTCGACCGTATCCCGGGCGATCAGCCGATAGGCAAACACGGGCCGGGTCTGCCCGATCCGGTGGGCTCGGTCAATCGCCTGCGCTTCGACGGCTGGGTTCCACCAGGGATCGAGGATGTAGACATAGTCTGCCGCCGTGAGATTCAGCCCCTGCCCGCCTGCCTTGAGGCTGACAAGGAACAGCCGGCAGTCCGGGTCTTCCTGAAACCGCTCCACCCGGCTTTGCCGGTCGGTGGTCTTCCCGTCGAGATACTCATAGACCTGCCCCCGGGCATCGAGCTGCCGGCGAAGAATGGCCAGGAAACTGGTGAACTGGCTGAAGACGAGCACCTTGTGGCCCTCATCGAGCACTTCACTGAGTTGCTCAAGCAGGGTGTCGAGTTTTGCAGCCGGCTCATCGATGCGACCGGCATCAATCAGGCCCGGATGGCAGGCTGCCTGCCGCAGCCGCAGCAGGGCCTCCAAGACCGCAATCCGACTGCGGCCGATGCCCTGCTGGCCAATACGAGTGGCCAGTTCATTCCGGTAATGCAGCCGCAGATCGTCATAGGCCTTTCGCTGCTGCTCACCAAGTTCGCAGAAGAGTGTTTGCTCGGTCTTCTCGGGAAGATCGTCCAGCACCTGTGTCTTCGTCCGCCGCAGCAGGTAGGGTCGCACGGCGCGGGCAACCAATTCGGCACCGTTGCCCCGCCCCCCGGCCAGGAACCGCTTGAGCCGGGCTGCGGTACCGAGCTGACCCGGATTCAAGAATTCAAAAATGCTCCAGAGTTCACCAATGTGGTTCTCCACCGGTGTCCCCGTCAGCGCAAGTCGCTGGCGAGCCTTCAGCAGGCGACAGGCTTTGGCCGCCTGACTGCCGGCGTTCTTGATGGCCTGCGCCTCATCGAGGATGACATAGTCAAACTCCGTTTTGCGGTGCTGCACGATATCGCGGCGGAGTGTGCCATACGTGGTCAGGATGAGGTCGTAGTCTGCAAACGAGTCGACCGATGACGACCGTTCCTGGCCGGTGTGGTTGAGCAACCGCAGCTGCGGCGCGAACCGGCGGGCCTCCTCCATCCAGTTGAAAATCAGGCTCTTGGGCACGATGACCAGTGACGGCCGCGACGCCAGGCCTGCCTCCTGCACCACGCTCTGCCGCCGCAACACCAGCGCGAGGATCTGAATCGTTTTGCCCAACCCCATGTCATCGGCGAGACAGCCCCCCAGCCCCAGCCGCTCGAGGAACGTCAGCCAGCCAAGACCCTCTCGTTGATAGTGCCGGAGGGTGCCTTCGAAGCCCTCCGGCTCATGTTCGGCCTCGGGCCGACCCCCGCTGGCCAGTTCATCGCGAATCGCCGCAAAGGCATCGTCAACATGCGAATGCGGCATGCCGGCAAGCAACGCATCAAGCAGGGCCGCCTGCATCCGACCGTATCGCAGCCGACCATCTTTCTGTTCTGCGAGTGCCAGCAACGGCTCCAGTTGCGCGGCGAAGTCCGCCGGCAGAATGCCGCGCGACCCATCCTCGAGATCGACCGCCCGGTCACCGCGGGCCAGGGCCGTCAACAAGGCCGGCATGTCGGCCATCACCCCACCAAAATCGATCGACCCGGACAGTTCAAACCAGTCGATGCCGCTGGTGACATTCCAGGCCACACTGCCAGCCGGCCGGTACCGCCGTCCCGACACTTCAACCGCCCAGCCAACCGCCGCCAACTGAGAGACTGAGGCATCCAGCCTGGCTCGAGCGACCTCAACATGATGGGCAGGTGACTCTGCGGCTTCCGCCGATGCAGTCCGTGCTGGGCTGAACCCAAAGCGGGGCAGCGCCGCCAACGCCGCCCGCTCTGCGGGTCGGTTCCTGCGGACCAGCCTGCGGCGGGTGGCATCAGCAGCCCCACCCGCTGGATCGTCGGCAGCAATCAGGATGCCGCCATAGTCAAACCAGATCGTGCCACCGAGCTGCACCTTCGGCCGACTGCGTCGTGAACGCCGGCGGGGCTGCCCCACTGCCGCCTCAGGATCGACAGCCGCATCCTCGGCCGCGGTGCTGGCAGCATCATCGAGAACCAGTTTGGGCTGGGGGCGACCCGACTCAATCTGCCAGCCAGTCCACCCCGGCAGATCGAGCCGGGGCAGGTTGGCCAGCCCTGCCAGCCGTTCGATCAGGCCATCGACCTGCGAGCCGGCCAGTTCAATCGCGCCCCGTCGGTCAAACTGCTCAAGCCATCCCTGCAGTCCAGTCGGCCCGTCCGCCGGAACACTCGCCGGCTGATCGATCCCGTTGGGGTCGACCGCAAGGCGGGCCAGCCGGTCACCCATCACCACAAAGCCCGCCCGCAGCACGAGCCGCGGCGATGAGAGTGCCTTGCGCTCGCTACCCCGGACCAACACGCCGTTGAGGCTCGCCTTCTTCGGTCGGGCCAGCTTCCGTTTTCGCTCACCGGTCGCCAGGTCATCTTCCAGACAGGCCGCCAGCCCCGTGTCATCGCCGGGTTCAACCTGCAGGGAAAATTCCCAGGGGCGACCCGCGTCCCAGATCAGCGGCACCACCGTCTCGGGAGCCCGCCGGGGTTCCGGCTGCAGCAGCAGACGACCCTCACCACAGAGCATGGCCAGATCATGGGCAGCTGATTGACGGCTGAGAATGAAGCGGGCCATCGTCCGCTGTTCCAGGGGCACGCCGCCATGGTGAGTCTCATCCGCGGCGGTGCCGGCCAGCGCCGCCAGCACCCGCTGCTCGTCCGCATCGAACTGCTCAAAGGCCACGGCCTGCGGCCCAATGATGATCGGCTTGGGTCGCCCACAGGGCTGGCCAATCTCATCGATCGCCATCCGACAGGGCTCCACCACGACCACCTGCCGGTCAGCCGCAGCAGCATCGAGCAGGAACATCAGCATGCCCGTCGCTTTGCGGAGATCAGCCAGGGCGATGCCCGCCGTTCGGACCGCTGGCTCAACAAGTCGCCGCCGGGTCTCCAGTTCGGTTGCCCAGGCCGGCTGACGGGCTGTCCGCCGCACCTGCGGGTCACCGGAAGCCGGGCTGTTGAGGCGGGCGCCGCCATGCCGCGACACTGTCTTCACGGCACGCGGGTCCGCAGTGGCTGCCGGACTGCTGACTGCAGCCTGTTCCACGTCAGGGGCTGGCTCGTCAGCGTCTGTCTCATCCGCCACCACATCGAGGGTGACTGGCGTCTGGTCGGCAATGCCAGCAAGCAGACCCCGACGATCAATCTCGAGCAGCACCGCTGCCACGAGGGCACAGGGTTTGCCCGCCCGTCCATCCTGACTGGTGCAGCGACTCTCCAGAATCATGCCACCCCGACGGTTCGCCGACAGTTCCAGCAACACCTCATGGTTGGTGCCATCATCATCGGCCAGCGTGGCCTGCACCTGGCCAACACGGGGGCAGATCACTTTCTCTGGAACCAGTTGACGAGCCCGCCTGCGGGTTCGGGCATCAAAGAGATGAAAGAGACGCTTCTCCAGTGTGGCCATGCGCAATCGTGTCGGGATGAGGATGGATGAATCAATGAATCAACGGGATCGCCCACACCAGTACCTCATTGATGCACTGCGCAGGCCAACCCGTAGTTGTACCCGATCTGGCTGTGGCCGCATCGATTTTTCGTGACGGCCACCGCGAGCACCCGCAGGACGCCCGCCTCGCCTCAGCCGACCGCCTTCACCGTGGCGATCAGTTCCAGCACATTCTCCACCGGCGTCTGCGGCAGAATGCCATGGCCGAGGTTCATGATGTGACCCGGGCGGCCGGCCGCTCGGGCGAGTACCTCGCGGGTTCGCTCCCGAACCACATCGGGCGTGGTGTGAAGGACCGCAGGGTCGAGATTGCCCTGCACCGCCCGGTCATAGCCCACCAGTTGCCAGGCCTCGTCGAGGTTGATCCGCCAGTCGACGCCGATCACCGAACCACCAGCCTCAGCGGCCACCGGCAGCAGCGCCGGGTTGCCGGCGGCAAAGTGGATGACCGGCCCACGGTTAGCCACTGCCTCCAGCACAGCCCGGCTGTGGGGCAGCACAAACTCGCGGTAGTGTTCCGGCCCCAGGCAGCCCACCCAGCTGTCAAAAACCTGCACCGCATCGGCTCCTGCATCAAACTGCGCCAGCAGATAGCGGCTGATCGTTCGAGCCAGTCGGCCCATCAGTTCATGCCAGGTGCCCGGATCGGTCAGCATCAGCCGTTTGGTGTGCAGCCAACTGCGGCTGGTGCCTCCTTCAATCGCATAGCCAAGCAGCGTGAAGGGGGCCCCGGCAAAACCGATCACCGGTAGGTCGGCCGCCAGGCCTGCCCGGGTAGCCCGCACCGTCTCGTAGACGAAGTTGAGTGAACTGACATCCTCCAACTCGTGAAACCGCGACAGATCGTCGGCGGTCCGCACTGGGTTGTGGATGACCGGGCCTTCACCCTCGGCAAACTCAAGCGTGAGCCCCATCGGCTCGAGGATCGGCAGGAGATCGCTGAAGATGATCGCGGCATCGACACCGAGTCGGTCAACGGTGGCCAGCATGACCTCCGCCGACAGAGCGGGGGACTTGCAGAGTTCCAGAAAGGTCACCCGGCTGCGAACCGCCTGATACTCCGGCAGGTACCGGCCCGCCTGCCGCATCAGCCAGACCGGTGGCCGGGGCACCGCTTCGCGGCGGCAGGCCCGCAGAAACAGGGAGTCGTGCACCGAGCCAGTGGGTGAGGCCGATGGCATGGAATCAGCGGCGGATGGTGGAGGTGGCGACATCATCGCAAGTATAGGCCGTTTTTCCCGCCCCTGCCGGGTCGTGGCCGACCGATCACGGGCTACACTTGAGAGGTTCCCGCTGCGCGTGCCCCTGAGTGTCATGGCTGAGTTCATTTCCCGCATTTCCGTCGTCTGCTTCGCGGCCAGTTACAGCGTTGCCCTCGGCTTCGAGGTGACGCGGCTCTGGTTCCGGTCGAGCGTTCGTGGCGCGACGATGATCGGCTTCGTTGCGGCCGGTCTGATTGCGCAGACGCTTTACCTCGTCTGGCGGGCAGCCACGGTGACGGCCATTCCCCTTTCCAGTGGCTTTGACTGGTACCTGCTGGCCGCATGGGTGCTGGCCGCCGGCTCACTCTGGATGACAATTGCCAATCCCCGCACACCGGTTGGGCTGTTTGTCCTTCCGGTGGTCCTCGGCCTGATCGGGGCCGCTGAACTCTCCAGCCGCGAGCCCTTTCCCCAGAATCCGGCCACCCAGATCTGGGGTGCCATCCACGGCAGTTTCAATCTGGCAATGAGTGTGGCCGTGGTTCTCGGAGGCCTGGCCGGAGGCATGTGGCTGATTCAGGCTGGTCGCTTAGCCCGCAAGCAGGCTCCGCTGCAGGGCTTTCGGATGCCGAGCCTCGAGAAGCTTTCGCTCTGGTCAGCGCGGATGATCGTCGTTGCCGCCTGGGCCGGCGGCAGCGGGTTTCTCTCTGGCATCATCCTCAATGCGGTCAACCGCCAGCGCGGACTCCTGGAGACCGTGCCCTGGACCGATCCCGTCGTGCTGCGGATGGGCATGCTCGTCCTCTGGCTAATCAGCGGTGTGGTCATCTCGCGGGCCGTTGCCCGGCAGGCCAACGGTCGGCGGGTCACGGCGGTCGTGTCTCTGGTGAGCCTCTGTCTGCTGACGGCCTCCATTCTCTGGGGTGTGTTCGGCAGCACTCGGCATGGGGTGCCCCCGCAGCAGGCGATGCCGACCACGGCAGCCGGTACCGACGGAGGTGCCGCATGAGCCTCACCTTTGTCGGCGGCAGTCACCGCACCGTCCCGATCGAACTCCGCGAGCGGCTCGCCTTTTCGGCGGAGCAGGCGGCCGAGGCGTTGGCCCGTTTCCGCACAGCATTTCCCGGAAGTGAAGCCGTGCTGCTGTCCACTTGCAACCGGGTCGAACTCTACGCGGCTGACGAACAGCAGCAGGGGCCACCGCCGCCTGACGAACTGGCGATGTTTCTGGCTGAATGTCGTGGAGTCGATCCCACTAGCGTCGGTGGCGTGCTGGGCGGCGATCAGGGACCAGCCGCCGTCAAACATCTCTTCTGCGTGGCGGCTGGACTCGACAGCATGGTGCTGGGAGAACCCCAGATCGTGGCGCAGGTCAAACAGGCCTGGCAGATTGCCCAGCAGAGCGGCACTACCGGCCCGCTGACCGGAGAACTGATCCAGGCCGCCCTGCGGGCCGCCAAGCGGGTGGCCAGTGAAACTGCCGTTGGCCGAGAACGGCTGTCCATTCCCAGCGTAGCGGTCGCCGACTTTGCCGCCGGGGTCTTTGAGCGGTTCAATGACAAGCGGGTGCTGCTGATCGGTGCCGGCAAGATGGCCGCCGAAACACTCCGCTATCTGGCTGACGCCGGTGCCCGCGACGTGCAGGTGATCAACCGCACTGCGGGGCGGGCCGAGCAATTGGCCGAGCGGCTCGGTGGCACCGCCCGGCCCTACGCCGACCTGACAACGGAAGTGGTCACTGCCGATCTCATCGTCAGCACCACCGGCGCGACCGAACCGGTGGTGACCCTCGAGACCTACCTGAAACTTGAGCCGAGCCGGCAGGGTCGACCGCTGGTCGTGCTCGACCTGGCGGTGCCGCGGGATTTTGATCCGCGGATCGGCCAGCGGGCTGGGGTCTGGCTCTACTCCGTTGATGATCTTGGCCAAGCCTGTGAGGCCAACCGACAGCGTCGCCAGCGGGAGATGCCGGCAGCCCTGACGATTATCGACGAAGAGACCCGGCGGTTCATGGGTGATCTGCACCACCGCTCAACCGTTCCGGTGATCGAGCAACTCCGGGCCGGCTGGAATGAGACCGGCGAGGCTGAACTCGACCGGCTGTTTCGCAAACTGCCCGACCTCGATGCGGCTGCCCGTGACGAGATTCGCCGGGCCTTCGACCGCTACGCGGCAAAGATGCTCCACCCACCACTGGCCTCGCTCCGCAGTGAAAGCCACACGGGGCCGCCCCACGGCCTGCTCGATGCCCTGCGGCGACTGTTTGACCTCCGGGACTGACCCAGCCGTTGACTCCCCGGCCACAGCCCACCTAATTCCCACGACCGCCAGCATCAAGGACCAACCAGCATGAAGACGCTCCTCTCCCTCCTGCTCTGGGCAGGTCTGCTACTGACCCAGCATGCCCGCATCGAGGCTGCTGAGCGGCCCAATGTGGTGCTGATCATGGCTGATGACTTCGGATATGAGTGCCTCGGCTCCAGCGGCAGCCTTGACTACAAAACGCCGACACTCGATCAGCTGGCAGCGAGCGGCGTGCGGTTTTCACAGTTTCATGCCCAGCCCCTCTGCACTCCGACCCGGGTCAAACTGATGACCGGCCAGTCGAACCGGCGTAACTATCATCGGTTTGGTCTGCTGCCCCGCGGTCAGACAACCTTTGCCCACCTCTTCCAGCAGGCTGGGTACCGCACCTGTATTGCCGGCAAGTGGCAACTCGGCAAAGAGCCCGATGCGGCCCAGCACTTTGGCTTTGACGAGGCGTTGCTCTGGCAACACACCCGGCCCGCTACAGTCGATGGCCATGACTCCCGCTATGCAAACCCACGGCTGGAACGCAACGGCGTCCCGGTCGACTACGACGGCGGACAGTACTCCGCCGATTTGTTTGTCAATTTCTTTGAAGACTTCATCGATCAGGATCGTGACGCACCCTTCTTGATCTATTACCCGATGGTGCTCAGCCACTGTCCGTTTTCACCACCTCCCGACTCGGCAGCCTGGGACCCAGCCTCACGGGGCTCAACCAGGTACAAGGGGAATCCCGCCTACTTTGCCGAGATGGTGCGGTATGTCGACACGACAATCGGCCGCATCGACGCTGCCCTTCGTGCCCGGGACCTGCGGGAGAACACCCTGCTCCTCTTTCTCGGTGACAACGGCACCGACAAGCCGATCGTCTCACGGACAACGTTTGGGAAGGTGGTCGGCGGCAAGGGCAGCCTTACCGATGCCGGCACCCGGGTTCCCTGCGTGGCCAGCTGGCCGGGCGTGCTCGCGACAGGTCATGTCGTGCACCATGCCGCTGATCTCAGCGACATCCTGCCGACGCTATGCGAAGCGGCGAATATCACACCGCCAGCTGACCTGCCACTGGACGGCACGAGCTTCCTCGCGAATCTCCGGGGTGATTCCACGCCCCACCGCGATGCCATTTTCATCTGGTACTCCCGTAATGGCAGCAATGCCAAGGCGTTTGCCCGCACCGCCGGCTACAAACTCTATGCGGGTGGACGCTTTTATCACGTGGCTGCTGACCCGCTGGAGCAGCAGGATCTTGCCGGCACGCACCTTCCCCCGGACGCCGCGCAGGCTCACGCCTGCCTCACCCGCACGCTCGCTCACTACGCCGCGATTCCCCGGCCGCAGTGACAAACGCTAACTGCTGCCAAACCAGCGGCCATGCTCAATCACGTTTCTCGTCAGCCGGTGATGTGGCCCGAGGCTGGCAGCGGCAGAGGGCGAGCAGGGCGTAGCTGGTGACGAGATTGGCATCGCCCTCCAGCCAGCGGGGGTTGGCATTCACCCACGAACCGTCCGGCTGCTGGCGGGAAAGAATTGCGGCTGCCAGTTCCTCCCGCCAACGATGGCTGGTGCCGTCAGCATCACGGACGGTTTCTTCGCCGAGGGCATCAAGGGCCTTGGCCGCGGTGTGCAGGTAGTAGTAGTGCCCCGCATCCCCCATGCCCGGATTCTCTGAAAACGTGTAGTGCCGCCTCAGCCAGTCGGTCGCCGCGACCACGCGGGGGTCATCCTTGGCAACCCCGGCATAGATCATGCTCTTGAGCCCGGCGTAAGTCATCGACCCATAGCTCCGCAGACCGCCCGCAGGTGTTTCACCAGCCTGACTCTCCCCACCGTTGGCCGGCGTGTAGAAGAAGCCGCCATCCGGGTTTTTCGTCACCATCGGCAGCGTGTTGTGCGGCCCCTCGAGGTTCTGGCTCCGCGAGACAAAGACCAACGCCCGCTGGATGGCCGGGTCATCTTCGCCGGCACCGGCTGTACGCAACGCCTCAATCAGGAAGGAGGTGTTGGAGAGATCAGGCCGCTGATGGCTGCCGTAGCCAGCGCCGCCGTAGGTGGGGCTCTCGGCGCCTGCCTCAGCACCGTCCCACTGGATCCCAGCGAGAAACCGCTGGGCTGCCGCCAGGGTGTCATCATGCCGGCCGTCTGTGTTGCTGGCCACCAGGGCCACCAGCGCAATCGCTGTCTCGTAGTTGGCGACGGTTGAGTTGGGCCGGTGAATGCCACCGTCAGGCTGACGGAAAGACAACAGATAGTCGATCCCTTTCGTGACCGCAGTATGATCAGCGGGTGTTCCCGACTCGACGAGGGCCGTCACCGCCAGGGCCGTCACTGCCGGACCAACCTGCGGCGAAAAACTGCCGTCAGGTTCCTGCCCCTGCTCGATGAGGAACTGCGATGCCCGGGCAATGGCAGCAGCCGGTGATGCCGGCGCCGCTGCCAGCCTCGGTGCCGGCCAGCTAACCAAACCAACAAGCCCCACCATGAGGGCACGGATCCAGCAACACCTTGCGCTACGGCGAACCTCAGACTGCATCCTCATCACCCACCTCGCCGCTGACGCTGCTTCAGACCATCGTTGCCCCAGCACCCTCGCCAATCAAAGGTCGCAGCAACGAACCGAACGGAAGTCTTGCAGGCTGGCGGCCCACGTCAACCGGAGTTGCAGACCCATTCCGGAGGATGCCGTGGCGGTGGCGATAGATCAGCCTACCGATCAGACTGGGGCTGTCGGCAACGCCCGCGGATAGGGCGGAACTTCGCGGGGAGGCAGATCGACACCGAAGTCGGTCTCCCACTCGGCCCGCTCAGCAGCATCGGCGTAGTAGGTCAGCCAGATCAGCGAGTCGAGCACCGGCTCGGGATACCACTGGCCGACACCGAGTTCCGGCAGCGCACCGACGGCACTGCAGTCCCAGTGAAAATAGTTGTCTGGCAGATCGACCCGCTTGATCGGCGTCGGGAGAATCTCCCGCCGAATCAGGTTGTAAAGATCCCGGTCGGAGAGATGATCGGTGAAGTCGAGCACGATCCGCTCGGCATAGAGCCGGTCGATCACGCTCCAGAGCCGCTCCCGCAACTGCTCCGGAGCGAGCGTGCCGGCCGGTGGCAGCCGCAGCGGGGGCTCAAACCAGCAGGACACCGGTTTGAGCGGGGCGTGCTCCCAGGCGAGCATCGACTCGAGATACCGATTCTCCACTTCGGTCGGCATGCCTGAAAAATTGATGTCGCCGTGGGTCTCGTCGTCGAGATAGGGCTCGATCGCATCCCGCAATTCGGCGTTCCGCAGCAGGCAATCAACCTCGGCGGGGCTCGGTGCTTCGGCAAAGTTCATATCGGCAACCTTCCGCAGGAAACGGCCGTGGCCGAGCATCACCAGACGATGCCAGTCACAGCCTCTTACCGCCGACATTACCAACGGGGTGTGGCGACGCAACGAATCGGAGGGCTTTTTTTCCGCGAAAATCGGCCGGTGTTCCGGCACGACCGCTACGACATGACAAGTCTTCGCCGGCCGTCCGCTTCCCCGCACTTACCCGACATTCCCAGGCAGCGGGGCCACTCGCAGACTGAGCACGCAGGCTGCCAACCCCTGGTTGGTCGGCTCCGGGAACACGGCCGAGCCGACGGCTCAGCCGGCCCGCTCGGCACAGGCGGCCGCTTCCAGTTCAGCAATCTTGCTGACACGCCGCTCATGCCGGCCACCCTCGAAGGGGGTGCTCAACCAGAGTTCCGTCATCTTCTCCTGCTGCTCCGCGCCGACCATTTCGGCAGCCAGGCAGAGGACGTTGAGGTCGTTGTGGCGTCGACTCATTTCGGCGGCCACTTCGTCATGACAGGTCGCCGCCCGAACGCCGGGCACCTTGTTGGCGGCGATGGCCATACCCACCCCGGTACAGCAGAGCAGAATGCCGCGATCAGCCGTGCCGTGGGCTACCCGCCGGGCAACGTCAGCCGCCACATCGGGATAGTCGACCGCCTCCTCATCGTGGCTGCCACAGTCGGTGATCTCGTGCCCCTGCCGTTCCAGAAAACCGATCAGACGACGGCGGGCGGCAACTCCGCGGTGGTCGCTTCCGATCGCAATTTTCATCGTTTCACTCCGGGCTGTACCCGTCCCATAAGGTGGTCATTCAGCGGCGTCACGGTCGGTGCTCAAGCCCCGCTGGTTGGCTGCAGCCGGGCCCACTAGCGGCAAACTGCCTGCCAACGTCTGCCCGCCAGCACTACCCCGACGCCAGCCCTAGTGTATCGATTCGCGACTCCAGATGCTCACGAATTTGGGCGGCACAGCGGCGATAGATCTCCTGCGAACCGCCGATCGGGTCGAGGACATCGCGGCGACCGGGCGAAAGCATCCAGACGCGGTCGGCAAAGTCGGGGAATTGGGCCAGAATTGCCGCCCGATGGGCGGCGGTCATCGTCCAGATCACATCGGCCTGCCGGATGAGCCGTTCAGTCAAGGGCTGGCTGGCATGTCCAGCCAAGTTGATGCCCTGTTGGGCCACCACCTTGACCGCCTGTTCACTGGCAGGACTGCCCCCCCAGGCCGAGAGGCCGGCGCTAGCGACCGTCACGCCCCGGTCTTCGATGGCAGCGGGCTCACAGCCGAGCCGGCGGGCGACGAGATCTCGAAAGATCACCTCCGCCATCGGGCTGCGGCAGGTGTTGCCCGTGCAGACAAACAGCACCACTAGCCGGGAGAGCCGCGCCAGGGCCGCCTCATCGAGGGCCCCGCCACGCAGCAGCCGGCAGCGGCCCGCCTCAATGGCAACCGTCGACAAGAGGCCGGCCTGCGGCAACGGCCCGGCATCGATTGCCAACGGCGGCACACCGCTGGGGCCGCAGGCAGTGAGCAGGTCCGCCAGGGTGGCTGGAGGCGCGGCCGGATCACCCGGCTCGGCCAAGACGACCGGCCCGGCAAACAGCCGCAGGCAGTCGCGGAGCAGGGCATGGTCCGGCGCGCGAAACCGCAGCTGCCCGGCGGTCAGCAGCCGTGGCTGTACCTCTACAGGCAGCTGTCGCAACAAGCCATCGGGATGGTCACCACGAATCAGCAGCGCCAGGGGACCGGGCCAGCAGCGGCGGGCCAACCGCCGGGCCATCGGCTCAAGCCCCGGGGCCCAGTCGGCCGCTTCGTCCGCACTTTTGACTGCGATGGAAAGCGGGGGCTCAGCGGCCTCAGCCGTCACCACCGCACAGGCCTGCTCAATGGCGGCAGGGGCATGGGCTGCCGCCGCCAGACAATAGTTCGACCCGGTCGGCACCCCGATCAGGTTCCCCTCGGCCAACGCCTGCACCGCCCGATGGACAACATCGCGGCTGTCATCAGCCTGCGTCAGGTCGAGGATGGTCGGTGTCATGGTGGTCCGCAAACAGAACAGAAAGCCGCCGCCCGACCCAGCAGCGATGGTCAGGCGGCATTCCCTGAACGCTATCGGAGGCTGCGCCGGCCAGTCAAGCGTCACAGGCTGGGTAAGTCACCCGACGCCTGTTTGGTTTCCAAAAGTGGCCGGACAGGCCGTTTTCTTTCATGCTGCGGCCGCGATTCGCCTTGTGGGCAGAGGGACCGCTGCGGTATTTCTCCGCAACTTTTGCCGGCGGGCTTCCACCGCCCGACCGGTCTGACAGGCGGCTTCCGTCCCCACTTGAGTTGTCCACTTCATGCCGCACACCTGTGCCCTCGAATCAGTTCCGTTCGGCTCGATCCGCCCCGCCAGCCTGCCGGCATGGTGCTGGCTGCTGCTGGGCAGCGGCATCGGACTGCTCGCCTGCGGGGGGCACCCAGCCCACGCCCAGCAGCCACTGCAGCCACTGCCTGCGGTCGAGCCCGCTGAGCCTGAGGCCACCAGCCAACAGATCGTCGAGGTGCGGATCGAGGGCAACGAGACCGTCGAGATCTCGAAACTCCCGCAGCTGACCACGCGGGCGGGCCAGCTCTTTGATTCGCAATCGATTGAAGAGGATGTTCGCACGCTCCATCGGTCCGGCAAGTTCATCGATGTCTTGCCGAAGTACGTCCGGGTGCGTCAGGGCGTGGTGGTCATCTTCGAAGTAGTCGAACGGCCGACCCTGCGGCATGTGAAGTTCGTCGGCAATCAGTGGGTCACCACCCGCACCCTGCGGAAGAAGGCCGAGATCGAGGTGGGCGACTCCATCGATGCCTACGTCGTCGAAGAGGCGCGACGCCGGATCGAAAGTTACTACCACGAAAAGGGCTATGAGGCGGCCCGGGTGACAACGGTCGAGGGTTCACGGCCCGGCGACAAAGGGGCGGTCTTTCTCATCGACGAGGGCCGCAGTCGCAAGTCGCTCTGGACCACGTTTGTCGGCAACACGATCGCCAGCGATGCCCGGCTGCTGACGCAGATCTCTTCAAAACCTGGGGTCTTCTGGTTCTTGGGCGGCGATGTCGATCATGAAAAAATCGACAACGATGTTGAAACCCTGACTGCCTACTACCGGAGTCTCGGCTTCTTTCAGGCCCGCATCGGCCGCGAGGTCCAGGTGCTCAACGGCATTGGCCGCGACTGGGCCCTGCTGACCTTCGTCATCAACGAAGGCCCCCGGTACAAGGTGCGGAACGTCTCGTTCATCGGCAACAGTCGGTTCAAGGAGGAGTTCCTCGAGCGGGATCTCAAACTGCAGAGCGGTGAGTTCTTCAACCAGTCACAGATGGATGCCGACCTCGGCCTGATCCGCGACATCTATGGCGGCCGGGGCTTCGTCTTTGCTGACATCCAGGCCGATCCCCGGTTCCTGGAAGAGCCGGGCGAACTCGACCTGGTCTACAAGGTGGCCGAGGGGCAGCGGTACCGGGTCGGGCAGATCAATGTCCACATCCGCGGCGAGCATCCGCACACCCGTCACAACGTCATCCTCAACCGGCTATCGCTGCGACCAGGTGACATCCTTGACATTCGGAAGTTGCGGGCCGATGAACGCCGGATTGCCTCCAGCGGCCTGTTCCTCAGTGACGCCGCCAAGGGCGAGGGGCCGCGGATTGTCTTCAGCAAGCCCGAGCCGGCCGATGAGCTGATTGCCCGCGATCCGAGCCAGCCCGGCTTCCGGGGCCAAAGCCCTGACGATGGCGAGGCCGTGCTCAACCTGGTGCTGGAGGGCGACCTGGCTCCGGCTGACACCACCGCTGCCGAGGCGGCCACGCCGGAACAGCCGGAGCACAAACACCCCGCCGCCAGGACCGATGCGGCGCAGACAGCCAGCCAACCCCGCTGGCGGGGCCAGAGCCCGGGTGGCTACGGCCAGCCGGCAGCCTACGGCTATCAGCCCCCGCCAACGCTCACCGGCAGCCCCCCGGCGGCTGGCCAGACCTACCCTGCACCGGTCGTGCAGCAGACGCCCCAGGCTCAGCCCGCTGCTGCCCCCTGGGGTGGCGCTCCACTCGGTGCCACCGGCCCCGGGGCGACGCCCTACGGCCGGGTGCAGCCACCGGCTGGTCCGACGCAGATGGTGGCCCAACAGCCGATTGAACCGCTCCAGCCGGGCATGCTGCCACCGGGGTCAGCTCCACCCGGATTTGCCCAGCCGGGCTTCGGCCAGCCGGGTATGCCGGGCTTCGCCCAGCCGCCCGTGCAGGTCTTTCCGGGCAGTGAGCCCTACGTCATCGTCGATGTCGATGCCGAAGAGACGCAGACTGGACGGCTGATGATCGGAGCGGGGGTCAACTCCAACGCCGGCCTCGTCGGCAACATCGTCATCGACGAGCAGAACTTCG
>WTHB01000148.1 GCA_011523305.1 Planctomycetaceae bacterium
GCCATGGCAACCGACATCCCTGCTCGCCTCAACTCAGAGACGCTAGATCACTCCGACGACTTGGATGAATCAGACAGCACGCCTGAGCGAGCCCAGTATCTTGTCTGTGAAACCTGCCACGGACGCCGTATTGCCGTCCCACTTCAGCACGTCGAACGTCTCGAAACGATTGATTCGTCAGAAATCCGCCAGGGAGGCGATCGCCAATTCATCAATCGCAACCAGGCCCTCACCCGGCTGATCAATCCCGATCAACTTCTTAATACTGACCCCTCACATGGTGACATCGGGCCTGCGCCAACCTTGGTCGGTGTGATCTTCAATGCTGACGCCGGGAGCGACGCCCTTCTGGTGAAGCGCATCATCGATGTTGACTCCGCGGAAAGTGCCCTGGCAACGGGAATCGGCAGCCATGGTCTCCTCGGCACACTGCTCGTCGGGGGCGAAACAACTGAGGTCATTGACATACCTGCTGCTGCTCAATGGGCGGCGCATGCAACCGCCTCATAACCTCATGACGTACTGATCATGCCTCAAACAGATCCCCTCACAACGACTGCCGTGAATACTTCGTCCACACGCCGCTGCTGCACATTTGTTGTAGCTGGCCGCTGCTTTGCGGTTGACGCTGACCTGGTAGCCGAAGTGCTACAGGCGACACGGATCAACATGGTTCCGCTCGCTGCTCCTGCGATTGCCGGACTGCTGAATCTTCGGGGGCGGATTGTACCTGTGATTGACCTACGTATTCGACTCGGTTTCAGCCCTGCACCACCTGACGTCCGACGCATCAACCTCATTGTCGATATTGACAACGAGTGGTACAGCCTCCTCGTCGATGACCTTCTTGATGTCGTCACGTTCGATAACTCACGAATTGAGCAGCCGACAGGCGAACGAACAAATCCAAGCCTCGATGCTGTCACTGGCGTCTTGGCAGACCGTGATCTTTTGGTTCACTTCCTGGCTCCCGCCCATATCCTACAAAGCCTCGTCATTACCCGTGCCCGCGGGCTGTCGGTTGGCTAAGCCGCTTTCCCTCCCCCGTCCCCTAAAACCAGAGTCCTGCCATGAACGCCAACAAATCTTCTTTCACTCAGTCTGCCCCTGCAAGCCGCAGCATGGCTGCGGCTTCGGGAGTGCTTGCTTTCTTTAGCAACCGCCTGCTTCTGGCTCTGCTGGCCGTCTCGCTGTTGCCTCTGGCCATCATGGGCTACGCCACCTATCTCTCTGCAGCAAAGTCCATTGAGCAAAAAGCCCAAGAGCAACTGCAGACAGTCAATGCTGTGACCGCAAAAGCTGTGACCCGCTACTTCAACACCATGGAGGAGCAGCTCCGCATCACAGCCGACAACCGCATGACGCTCGAGGCACTCGAATCATTTACGAAGGGATTCAAAAGCATCCTGAAGGAAAATGCTGTTACTGAAACCGAGCTGGACGAGGCCCGTACACGACTCGCAACCTACTACAACGGTGAGTTCGCCTCAGAATTTGAACGGCAAACCGATTCAGAGGCACCAACAGCAGGTTTCCTTGAAAACCTTACTGACGAAGCCGCCTACCTGCAGTACCTTTACATTCGCAAAAATGAAAATCCACTTGGTTCGAAAGACGCCCTCAATGCTGCTGATGACAGCTCTGCATATTCAGCGGCTCATGCCCTCTACCACCCTATCTTTCGTGGCTCACTGCAGCGGCTCAATCTCTACGACTTTTTCTTGATCGACATCGACACAGGAGCGATCGTCTACTCCGTCTTCAAAGAACTTGATTTTGCAACGTCCCTGACCAACGGCTCTTTTGCCGGCACGAACTTCGCCCGCGCATTCCAAGAGGCAATCCGCGGCGGACGCCGTGACGTGGTCGCTTTTTCTGACTTCGAAAAATACCTCCCTTCCTATAAGGCTCCAGCCAGTTTCATCGCTGCCCCCATCTACGATGGCCGCGACCTCCGTGGGGCTGTTGTTTTCCAGCTTCCAATTGAGGAGATGTCCGAAATCATCGGCGAACGCACCGGAATGGGAAACACTGGCGAAACGTATGCCATCGGTGCGGACCGACTCTTTCGCAGTGAGTCTCGCTTCACCGCCGACCTTGATGTTGACTCAGCAATCATTAATCCCACGTTAAAAGTCGACACGAGAGCCGTCCGCTCAGCGATTGACGAAGGCCAGACAGGCACCGCGATCATTGACGACTATCGAGGCGCAAAGGTGCTTTCCTCATGGAGTCCAATCACCATTCACAAGGACTCACGAGGAGGTGACAAGAATGTCACCTGGGCATTGGTCTCCGAGATTGATCAGGCTGAGGTCTTGGAGCCTGTGTATAGCCTTCTAAAATTTGTGCTCATTATATTCGGAGTGACAACATTTGGCGTTGTTCTCGTCTCATCAAGCATTGCTCGGCGATTCACCCGTGAGGCTCGACGCCAGTCCGCGCTCGTGGATGGAATTGTTGAGAACAGCCAATCGCTGGCTGGTGCATCAGAAGAGCTCACGAGTGTAAGCCAACAGATGAGTGCCTCTGCCGAAGAAACGACTGCACAAGCAAATCTTGTCTCAGCCGCAGCCGAGCAGGTCAGCGGAAACACAAAACTCGTTTCTTCCTCAGTCGAGAATCTCGTCCAAAGTATTCATGAGATTGCACATAGTGCCCAGGATGCTGCTGCGGTCGCCAGACAATCGGTTGAAATGGCAGCTGACACCTCAACGACCATGGACAAACTCGGGGCATCCAGCAGCGAGATTGGCCAAGTTGTTAAGGTCATCACCACGATTGCCGAGCAGACCAATCTGCTGGCACTCAATGCCACGATTGAAGCCGCCCGTGCCGGCGACATGGGGAAGGGGTTTGCGGTGGTCGCAAATGAGGTGAAGGAACTGGCACGGGAGACCGCCAAGGCAACAGAAGACATCGGCAAAAAAATTGAGGCGATGCAATCTGACACCGACCGAGCTGTTAAAGCTATCGCTGACATCACCTCCGTCATCGAAAAGATTGACCACTTGCAAACCAAAATTGCCACTGCTGTCGAAGAGCAGTCGGTCACCACCAACGAGATCAGTCGAAACGTTGGCGAGGCAACCACCGGATCAACGGAAATCGCTCAAAACATTATTCAGGTGGCACAGGCGGCCCAAACAACCTCGGAAGGTGCCGGCAATACCCAACTCTCTTCACAGGAACTCGCCAGAATGGCTCAAGCACTCACCCGACTGGTTGCTGAATACCGGAAATAACGGATTTTCTGGAACCAGCGGTGCGACTTTTCCGCGACTGAAAGCCGGTGCTCTCCGGCGCTGGTACGATTCTCCAGATCGGTTTCGTAATTGCCACCAATCGCGGCAAGAGGCGGGTGAAGCGTGTATGCATTAGTGGTCGATGACTCAAAGCCCGTTCGCAGCATTCTTACCAGAGTGCTCGAGGGGCTTCAGTTTCAATGTCACGAAGCCGCCAATGGTGTTGAGGCGCTCGACCAGTTAGTTCGGATGCCTCGACCAACGCTGGTCACCCTCAATCGGCACATGCCCGAGATGGATGGCTTTGAACTACTCGGGCGGCTCCGCCGCAGTTCACAGTTTCGTGATCTTACGATCGTGATGATCTCGACGGACTGCGATGAGGCCAGCATCACCGCTGCCAAGACACTGGGGGCAAACGACTTCGTTGGCAAGCCCTTTACTCCCTCCGAATTAATTAGCCGCCTGCGATCTCTTGGCGTTGTTTCGGAACTCTCTCAACTTCCCCACAGGCCACAATCAGACACTGACTTTTCATCGGTCGCCTCTCCTGCAACCACTTCGCCAACGCAGCCCGCAACCGCAGCCTCACCCATTCGGCTGCTCCTCGTGGATGACTCCGCCACCATACGGGGGCTCCTCAGCAAAACGCTCAACGCCCAGCCAGGGCTGAAAGTCATAGGGACTGCTTCCAATGGAGAGAAGGCCCTCGCATTTTTGAAAGAAGAGACTGTCGATGTCGTTCTGCTTGATATCGAAATGCCGGTGATGAACGGTCTCGAAACCCTCCAACATCTCCGCCTTCTCTACCCACGACTGCCCGTCGTCATGTTTTCAAGTCTCACCGAACGTGGTGCCAAGGCAACATTGGAGGCGCTCGTTGCCGGTGCCAACGATTACGTTCCCAAGCCAACCGGCAGTGACGCCAACACGATCGTTAGTCGCATTGAATCCGACTTGGTTCCAAAACTGCTGGCGGTCTACCGCCCGCCAGCACCAACGAAAAAACCGCCACCGAAACCACCTGTCCAACTGAAGCCGCAACCCCCTGCATCCGAAGCTCCACAAAAAAAGACTGCCGGAAAGACGGAGGTAATCGTCGTTGCCGTCAGCACTGGGGGGCCCGGCGCATTGGCTGAGGTGCTCCCGCGATTCGTTGGCCCAGCGACGCCTCCGGTTCTCATCGTGCAGCACATGCCCAAAGAGTTCACCGCGCACCTCTCGGACCGTCTGACCAAATTCTGCAACCATCCCGTCACTGAAGCGGTGGACGGTCAACCGCTGAAGCGAGGCGATGTGATTCTGGCCCCCGGTGGCATTCACATCGAAATTGTAAAAGACCGAGCCGGATGCCATCTGGCTTACAACCATGGCCCTCCAGAAAACTCCTGCCGCCCATCTGCAGACGTCCTCTTTCGCTCCGCGGCATCTGTCTTCGGCAAAGAAACGTTAGCTCTCGTCCTCACAGGCATGGGAAACGATGGGCTACTTGGCTGCCAAGCCATCTCAGCGGCCGGAGGATCCGTGCTTGCCCAAGACGAACCAACCAGCATCGTCTGGGGCATGCCCGGTCAGGTCGTGCGACATGGACTTGCTAACGCTGTGCTGCCACTCAATCGAATTGGCCCAGATATCGCGATGCGGCTCCGCCGCCAGCAAAGCTAGCACCGGGTAGCCTCAGCTTCTTTGAAAGGTCCTCCGGATCACACCATGCAGGTTAGCCCCCCTCAGTTTTCTTTTCTCCGCAGCCTGCTCAAAAAGAAAACCGGCGTCGTGATTGACGACAGCAAGCACTACCTTGTGGTCGCGCGACTCCTTCCGATTGTCAAAAAACGCAAACTGCCCAGCCTTGACACCCTGATCGACCGGGTCCGGACCGCCGGTGATTCGGCACTTGAGCAGGACGTGCTCAATGCGATGATGACCCACGAAACCAGTTTTTTTCGTGATCGCTCACCATTTGAAACCCTGAAAAACTTAATCCCCGAATATGTCAGCAAGCGAGCTGCTACCAAGCAACTGACGATTTGGTCTGCTGCCTGCTCAACAGGTCAAGAACCGTACAGCATCGCCCTGCTCCTCAACGAACACTTTCGTGATCTCGTCACAACCTGGCGGATACGTATTATTGCCACCGACATATCCGACGTGGTCCTCACTCGCTGCCGTGAGGGCATCTACAGTGAGATCGAAATCGTCCGGGGACTTCCTCGGTCACTACTTACGAAATACTTCACCGCTTTTCAGGGAAAGTGGAGCATCGCCCAGTCGTGCCGGAGGCTGGTGGAGTTCCGACAGCTCAACCTTACCGGCCAATGGCCGGTTATGCCCCCTTGTGACATTATCTTCCTCCGGAACGTGCTGCTTTATTTTGACGAGCAGACACGCGGTGACATTCTCAAACGAATGCAAAAGGCACTCCGGCCCGACGGGTCGCTTTTTCTTGGCGGCGCCGAAACCATGCTTGGGATCAATGCCCATTACGAACGACTGGCCGGCGAGGGTTGTAGCTTTTATCGACCAACCCCATAGCCTGTCATCTCAAAGGCTACAGTTGGCACGTCGCAGCAGAGAATCTGCGTGGGTTTTTGCAGTTCCTCAGCCCTTCCACTCAAAGCCGAGGATCGATACATCGTCGAGCGGTCCCTTCGGCACGCACCAGGCCTGAATGCTTTCCAGGAGTTCTGCCACCCCCGCCTCCAGCGACCGAGAGCGATTCAGAGTGACGACCTCCACCAAGGCGTTATCGCCGAATTGCTGCAGGTCTTTGTCCATCGCTTCAGTGACGCCGTCAGAATAGAGATAGAGCCGGTCCCCAGGCTCAAGCTGGAGCGTCTGCTCTTCATATTCCGCCTCGGGGAAGAATCCAATCGGAAGGCTATGCAACGTCTGATAGGCCGCATCACCAGTCGCCGGCAGCAGTAGGAGCGGCGGATGCCCACTGGCGGTAAACCGCACCTGCCCCGTCTTCGTGTTGACGATGCAGTAGACGAAGGTGAAGTAGAGCTCGGAAAAGTCCTCTGACTGGAACTGTCGATTCAACTCCGTCGCAACCTCCACCGGGGGCACCACCTCGGTTGTCCCGTCGTCCCGCAGCCGCACGAGCACCGAACTGTCAGACACCTTTGGCGTGAGAAACCGTCCGACTGTCACCGACAAAAGTGACGAAGGTACCCCGTGGCCACTGACATCCACAACGAACAGCCCAATGTGGTCATCATCGAGTTGAAAGACGTTGAGAAAATCTCCAGCCAGCCCATGACAAGGCACATACCGCCAGACGACATCACCACAGGAAAACGACACGTTTTCATCTGCCGGCAGCAACGCCCGCTGCACCCGGGCCGCTGCCTCAAGGTCACGGTTCATCTGATCATTGGCTGCGGCGATCTGGGAATTCAGTTCCTTGAGTTCCTGGTTGTTTCGTTCCAGATTTTCTTTGGCCGACGCCAGTTCTTGGTTGGCGTGAATCAACTCCTGATTCTTGGCAACCGCATTTTCAAAGGTTGAGACCAGCAGATTCAGCACCTGTTGACGGCCTGCCTTGACCTTGAACGTCTGGCCAGCCAGAGCCACGTCAATTGTCGTTTCCGCAGCTTCATCAACGGCAAGTGGCGTCTCGAGCAGCGAGGTAATTCGGCCGAGCAGATAGTCGGCCTCGTAGGGCTTGGTGACGTAGTTGTCGGCTCCTGCATCCAACCCTCGAATGATGTCGAGCGGATCGGCAAGGGTCGACAGCAAGATGAAGGGAATCGTCTTTAGGACCGGGTCCGTCTTCACCGCCTTGCAGAACTCGTAGCCGGTCATCTCCGGCATTTCAATGTCGGAGACAATAATTGCCGGAGGCTGCTCCCGCACCAGGTCGAGCGCCAGCTCCCCGTTCGCTCCCCACCGCACCCGATGGCCCGCGTCGGTCAGCCGCCGCTCGAGAATCTTTGCCTGAATGCGGCTGTCCTCGGCAATCACAATGTCAAAGGGCGTGGTGGCAGACATCGCCAGGCATCTTCCTTGTTTGGTGATGGGGTCGAATCAAGACCGCTGCCGGGTACATAAACGGCTTGATCCAGATGCCCAATGGGCCTTATGCGGGCAGACCGTTGTCGTGATGACAATAATCTCCACCCTAGTTCCCTGCACTGGAACTGGCCAGCCGGGCCAGCGCCGCGGGAACGTCTACTTCTAGTCGAAAGAGTTGGTTGAGTCTTGTGATTTCAAACACTTTCAGAACGGGAGGCTTCAGGCCGGACAGAACGAGTCGGCCGCTGCTCTCGGCGAGTTGACGATACGCCTGCACCAGCACGCTCAACATCGCACTCGACATGATTTCAACCCGACTCAGATCAAGCACCACCCGCTGCCCAGCGTCTTCGCCGAGCAGGTTGCTCAGTTGCTGCTGAATCGAGTCGATCACGGGGCCCTCGGTCACCCGTGCGGTCAGCACCTCAACCACGAGGCATCCCGCCTCGCGTCGCGAGTGAATCTGGGCGCTTCCCTGGGGCTGCTCAGTCATTGAACTCGTCATTCCTTCAAGCGCGGAGCGAACGGCAGAACTCGCAGGGGAACGCCTGCCGAATCACAGCCCGAGTGCACACCGACACCACAAGGGGACCGCTCCACCCGGACCTTCTGTCAACATGAAGGATAGCAAAAACCACCCGGATTGTCCTGATTCAGAGGGAAAAAACGGTTTTTTCGAAGATTCCGATTGTCCTGTCCGATGATAGGGGAGGATTGGTATTCCACTGGAGGGGGAAGTCATGGAAATGCCGTGGCGGCCATTGGTCGCCTGCTGCTTGTCGCTGTCACTGATCGGGAGTCTGCCAGCCCGGGCCACCGAGAGTGATCCGGCCGACACCACCCTCAAGGCACCCGACCCGGTCGCTGAGCCCACCGGGCCTGAAGCCACCGAACCAGACAAGCCCGCCGAACCAGACCCTTCCGCCGCTCTCATCGAGGATGAGCCACTCGGTTTCGCGCCAGAGCCTGACTTCCTGATCGCAGGCCGGACCGGATCGCCCGTCTGTCGAACGAGCGGCTGCCAACGCTGTCCAGATTATTGTCGCTTCGGCAGTTTTGATGTGCTGTTTCTGCAGCGCGACAACGGCACCAACGGCAACGTGATTGCTGAAGACGCCAGCGGAACCCAGCCGGTGCCGCTGCTCACCACCCAGAACATGCAGCCGGCAACCGCTGCTGGCATCCGGCTCTTCACCGGCAGACTGGGCCCGAATCAGGTTGGCTGGGAGGTGGGATACACCGGCGTCTATGGCATGTTCGGGCAGGCACTTCGCGAAGGAGGGCCGATCCAGGTTCCCGGTGGGCTCGGCCAGGCCGTGCAAGGCTGGGCCACCGCCAACGCTGTCCGCCCAACCTACGCCTCGTCGCTCAACATGTTCGAGGCCAATCTGTTTCAGCATCGCAGCTACCGCGCGGGTGGCCCTGGGTCGCCGTTCCCGTGGGACCGTGTACACGATCCGTACTGCCACAGCGTCAGTTGGCTGTTTGGTCTCCGCTGGGCGGGGCTCAATGAATCGGCTGATCTCAATGTCCAAACAGACCCGGGTGAACCGTTCACCTCATACTCCGTCTCGACCAGTTCCCAACTCTTCGGGCCGCAGATCGGCCTCAAGGGGCGGCGGCAGTGGAACAACTGGGCCGTTGAAGGCTGGGCCAAGACAATGCTGGCTGGTTCGTTCACAAGTTCAGCTGCCGACCCAATCTTTTCATCCGTGTCCCCGGCGAACGTCATTCGAACTGCACGTGCCACCAGCGATGTTGATGTCGGCTTTGTGGCCGACCTGAACTATTCACTCAGCCGGCGGCTGGGTGACCACTGGTGGCTGCGGCTGGGCTACAACCTGATCTGGGTGACCGGGGTTGCCCTCGCCCCGAACCAGTTTGACTTCACCGACACCGCGACCAGCGGCACGAATCTCATCGGTGGCAGCAGCGTCTTCCTGCATGGGGCGAATCTGGGCCTTGAGGCCCGGTGGTAGGGAATCGACGAGCGACGACTCGGCCAATCAGTTCTGCGGAAGTGACCCGCGGTCGATAGTACCGTCGGACAACAGTTCGACGTCAAAAACTAGCACCCCTGCGGGCCGACCACCGGCTGGATTATCGCCGTAGGCCAGATTCGACGGAATAACCAGCGTCCGCTGACCGCCAACCCGCATCCCGGCCACCCCTTCGTCCCAGCCAGCAATGACCTGACCAACACCAAGGGTGAAGGTGAACGGCGTACCCCGCGTCCGGGAACTGTCGAACACCTCTCCATTCGGCAAACTGCCGACGTAGTGGACGCTGACCGACTGCCCTGCCTCAGCGACCGCACCTGTTCCAACGACCAGATCGCGATACTGTAACCCTGATGGCGTTGTAATGAGACTTGGGTCGAATGCGGGTGTTGGTGCCGAAGACGACGCCACTTGAAGGGGACCACGAAGGATTTCCAGCGTATTGGTCTGCGTCCCGTCTGTCCCAAAGACCGCGGCCCCACGCGTACTGCCTGCCCCGGAGAGGCTGTAGACCTGGTCAATTTGGCCATCGCCGTCGAGGTCAATGCCGCTGGCATAACTCCGGGCGTTCGTGCCGCCACTTCCCGGGGCAGCCCCATACCGCCGCAGCAGGCCGGCACCGGCCTGGGCCGCGCCGGAGTAGACATCAGTGACCGCTGAGGCGCCCCTTCCACCCGACACGAAAATGTCGTCTACCGCATCGGCATCAAACCGCGCGGCCGCGACGGCCACGCCGGTGAGTCCATAGTCTGCGTCGGCTGGAATCTGTCGGACGAGGGCTTGGCCTGCCGCCAAACTCAATACCTTGACCGGCAGGCTGGCCCCGGCACCGGTTCCCACAACAAGCTCGTGCTGGCCATCAGCAACGGTGGCATCCTGAACCACACCATCAGCAACCTCACCGATATCGGCTGCCGCCAGGACGACCCCATTCACGTGGCTGCTGCCATACGGCTGAAATAACTGGAACGGCGATGCGGCCCATCCTGCCGCCCCACCCTCGAGGGCAAAAACTGCGACATCGGCTCCTCGGGACTTTCCAACTGCCAGATCACTGGTGCCGTTCCCATCAAAGTCACCGAAGGCAATCGACAGGCCTCCGAAGTAGGCGTCACCAAACGGCCTGAATCTGAAGCCTGTCAGTTCGGTTCCATCCAGCTCGAAGGCCCGGACCTCACCCTTGCCGGACCCTGACGCTGCAATCACCTCAACGGAACCATCCCCGTCAATGTCAGCGACAACGGTCTGGACGCCGCCTCGAAACCCGGGTTCAAACGCAAGAAACTGATCGACCTCCACACCCGAAGTCGGATCGATCACCGTCACCGTGGGTGTGCTTTGGTAGCCGACATCGCTACCAACCACCAACGCTGCACCTATGACCTGAACCGGTTGATACCGGATGTTCGTATCCGTGGCTGAGTTATTTTCCGCCGCAACGTCCGTTTCAGCGAACGGCACCACTGCTTCCACCTCAAAGGTGATCTCGGCAACCGCTGCCGGGTCTACCTGCGATGTGACCGTCAAGATGACAGACTCACCCGCCGGCAGATTGATGAATTCATTGACGATCTCGTCTTCGCCACTACTGCCTGACGTGGGCCCTGATGCACCCCCCGGCGAATATTGCGCAGTCCAACTCGCCGAGGTCACCCCTGTCGGCAGCGGCGCGACTATACGAGCCCCATTCGCATCATCTGGACCATCATTGGTGATGATCACCGCGTGCACGCTCTCCGTGCCGGGCTGATAAGTGGCCACGCCATCTTGGATCGCCACCGCCAGATCGACATCGAAGGCCAACCGCCGTTCGAGGGATTCAGGCATGCACCATGAGTTGCCGCGACGACGACGCCCCTGACGATGACTCCTGACGACTCGGCAAAACACTCGCTCTCGCAACGACATAACGCTTCCGCTCGTAAGAAACTGGCCTCTCCACCGGCAGGTCAGCGCAGCCGCCGGCACGGTCCCTCTACGTAAAGAACTACCCCCCGGTTTGGTCCCGGTCAATTTTCCGGTGTGGGTAAAAAAAGCGGGCCGGCCACCCCGAGAGGCAGCCGGCCCGTCAATTCACGTCATTGCTGCTGAAAAGCAGCGGTTTAGCACCGCTCAGCGGCAGCAGCGGTGGCACCGTTGCCGTCGGCAGCTCTTGTTGCAACAGTCGTCACAACCGCCACAGCAGTCACCGCAGCAGGCCTTCTCGCAGCAGCCACAGGGCACTTCGGTCTGCACCATAACGCACTTTTTGACCGGCACCTCCTTGGTGACCTGGACAGGAACGCAGACCTCATAGGTGCAGACACGCTCTTCTGGCACGCAGTCACAGACGGTGACCGTGTACTTCTCTTCCTTTTCCTGGGGAACCATGACCGTGTAGGAAACCTCCTTGGTCATCGTCTCCGGCACGCACTTGCAGACCTGGTACTCACGAGTCCGCGTCTCAGTGCGGCACTTCTGCACCTTCACGGTGCAGGTCCGCTCTTCCGGCACGCAGGTGGTAACGCAGTAGGTGCAGGTCCGCTCCTCTGGACGGCACTTCTGCACCTTCACGGTGCAGGTCCGCTCTTCTGGCACGCACTTCGTGACGCAGTAGGTACGGATTCGCTCTTCTGGCACACACTTCGTGACACAGTAGGTGCGGGTTCGCTCCTCTTCCCGGCACTTCCGTACGCATACGGTGCGGGTCCGCTCTTCCTTGCGGCACTTCGTCACGCAACAGGTGTAGGGAACCTCTTCGGTCACACACTCATAGGTTGTGCAGGGCACTTCCTTTGTCTTGACCTCAGGAACCCAGACCCGCTTGCAGCACATCTTCGGTGGGCAGGGGTTGCCGCAAGCATCGGTGCCGCAGGACGGCATCTCCACCATTTGGTTCTCCCACCGACCACAGCAGACCTGAACCGTCTTGGTTGTGGTGACCGGCACCCGCTTCTGCACGGTGCGGGTCTTCTCAACCTGCTCTGTGTAGGGCACCATCACCGTATAGGTCTCTTCAACCTCTTCGGTGTAGGGAACCTTGACCGTGTAGGTGCAGGTCTTCTCTTCCTTTACCGGCTTCATCACGGTGTAGGTGCAGGTCTTTTCCTCCTGCACCGGCACCATCACCGTGTAGGTCTGCTCAACTTCTTCCCAGTAGGGAACCATGACGGTGTACGTCCGGGTCTTCTCCTCCGTCACCGGCACCATCACGGTGTAGGTCTGCTCAACTTCCTCGCAGTAGGGAACCTGAACCTGATATTCACAGGTCCTCGTTTCCATCACCTGCTTGTTGACCGTGCATTCGACGGTCTTGGTCCGAGTCTCAGGCACGCACACGGTCACGGTGCGGGTCCGCTCTTCGGTCCGGGGCACCTGCTTCATGACCGTGTAGGTCCGTTCCCGGGTTTCTTTCTTGTACTCTGTGCAGGTGACAGTCTTCATTTCCGTCACGTACTGCCGCTGGCAGACAGTCTTGGTGCCACAACAGGCACCTGCTTTTCCCCCCTCACACGAACCGCAGTCAGCCAATGCGCTGACACAGGTGGCGAGGACGGCAATCACCGGCGCAACTCCGGTCAAAAGATTGCGAAACACACAAACCTCCAAAGTCAGAGAAAACAACTCTTTGAAACAGGTGTGGGTGACATCCCCCCGGGCCCCGGTCAGATGAAATCACCGCTCTTCAGACAGGACGACCCGCCAGCCGGCCTGCTAATTTGGCTAGGATAGGCAGACTTTTTTGCCATGCAACTCGATTGGGGCGGTTTCTCTCGAATCCGACCGTGACTCCTATCTGGCTGCTGCCAACAGGTGGACACTTTGCCTCTGCCTCGGTCCGTCCGCGGCATTTCACCCCCAACGACGCCCCGCCGAGGATTCGCCTGAAACCGCTGTTTCATCGCACTTTACACGACGTCTCCCCGATGGCTGGCGGCCCAGTCGGCCGCGAACCACCACCTCAGACCGGTATAGTTATGTGGTGGGTTTCGTCGTGTGGGGGCGAAGACCATTTGGGGCAACGGATCTCTTCTCTTGGGAGGCTCTGACCATGGCAACCGTCCGACACCTGCTTGAGTCCAAAGCAGAGAACAGGCTCTTCACCGCCAGCCCGGAGGCGACTGTTTTTGATGCCACCAGACTCATGAATGCCGAGCGCATCGGCGCCCTGGTTGTTGTTACGAATGGCAGTTCCCGGACCGATCTGGTCGGCATCTTCACTGAACGCGACGTACTCCGCCGCGTTGTCGCAGCAGGACGCTCGCCTGAACGAACCCGCCTGGATGAAGTCATGACCCGCGAACTGATGACCTGCACGGTCGACACTCCGCTGGATGAGGTCAGCGATTTGATGCGCATCGAACGCATCCGGCACCTGCCCGTCCTCACGCTGGACAACCAGATTGCCGGTCTCATCTCGATTGGGGATCTCAATGCCCACCAGGCCGGTCGCTGCGAACTGGCTCTGCAAGAAGCTGAAAATTACATTCACGGCAGGGCCTAGCAGACCGTGGACAACGGCTGCGGCTCGGGCGGCTGATTCTTTCCGAATCGCCCAACCGAGCGGCAGCAGACGGCAGCCGCTGCCGGCCCCGAGACGTTTTTGTAAGCACAGGGCGAGCCGTGACCTATGCTGGCAGCCGGCCATTGCCGCAACCGCTGCACTGGCCAGATGCGTTCCCGTCCAGGCAGTCGTGCCTTTCCTCGAGTGTGTGAGCCTTCCACATGATGTTTTCTCGCCGGCTGATTTTTTTCGCGTGGACTACCGTGTTCGTTTGTCTGCCCAGTGTCCTCCGGGCCGATGTCTCGCTCAACAATCTGTTTGGAGACCACATGGTGCTCCAGCAGGGCATCCGCAATAAAGTCTGGGGGACGGCAGCGGCTGGTGAAAACATCACCGTCTCGATTGCAGACCAAACCCACTCCACGACAGCCGGAGACGATGGAGCCTGGTCCGTCCACCTCGATGCCATTGATGAATACGGTGGCCCCCATACGCTCACCGTGGCCGGAACGAACACCATCACCTTCAACGATGTGCTCATCGGCGAGGTCTGGATCTGCTCCGGGCAATCGAATATGCAGTGGAGTGTTGATCAGGCCAATGATGCCGACCTGGAAAAGGCAGCGGCCGTCTTCCCCTCAATTCGCCTGATCTCCGTCCCCCAGGTTGGCACGCAGGACCGCCAAAACACCTTCAACGGATCCTGGGCCGCCTGCTCGCCTGAAACAGTCGGCAGCTTTTCAGCCGTCGGCTTTTTCTTCGGTCGGCAGCTCCACCAGACGCTGCGGGTTCCTGTCGGCCTCATCGACAATGCCTGGGGGG
>WTHB01000153.1:0-12306 GCA_011523305.1 Planctomycetaceae bacterium
TTCCAGCACCGCCGTCACCGCAGCAGGCGGAGCCTGACCAGCCCGCTCAGCCGCAGCCGCAAACCCCTGGCCAGCTGCACGAGGACCGGCCCGCCTCCAGACGGCGGTAGCCAACCAGGCAGGATCAGACGGTAACGTGGGCCGAGCCATCAGGGTCTCCTGGGGAAAAGCCACCGCCCCGGAGCCTGCGATCTCCCCAACACCACGAGGCAGGGTTGATGGGGAGTTGGCCAGGGCCTGCAGCAGCGGGGTAGCATGGGCGGCAATCGCCGCGCGTTTGAGTTTGTACGATTCTGTCGCCTCTCCGTGGGCGGCATCAAAGGGATGATCGACCAACAGGAACCGCCGCACCTGCCAGCTGGGGGGCAGCGACTGCTGCCGAGCGGCCAGCCGCCGGGCAAAACAGGCCAGCAGCCGGCGGTTGGTGACCGCCTGCCGGCGGCTCCAGACACGACACCGCAACCGTTTCAGTTGTCGCCGCACGACCGCCGGATCGGGCACGATCAAGGCGACCGGCCAGGGCAGGCCGGCACCGACCACACACACCTGCGTTACCGCCGGCTCTTCAAGGAGCGCCGCCTCAATCTCTTCCGCCGGCACCTTCACGCCAGTTGCCAGCGGCACAACCACATCGAGCCGCCCTGCAATGCGGAGTTGGCCATCGGCATCGAGGCTGCCACGATCGCCGGTTTCCAGCCAGCCATCTGGGGCACACGGGATGGGATCAGCTCCCGCCGCCGGATCGATCACCGCCAGGGCCCGACACGGCGTGCGGACCAATACCTGACCGCGAGTCGCGGGCCGCTGATCGATGGCCAGTTCTATGCCGGCAAGGGGCTGCCCGGCCGCCCCCGGACGGCTGATGCGGGGGTTGGAAACAGCAACCACCGGCCCGGCCTCGGCCAGGCCATAGCCCTCGACAAGCGGCACCTGCTGTCGCCGAAAGGTCGCCACCGTCCGCTGCCGCAGTGGTGCGCCACCCGAGACGCAGACCCGCACCCGGCCCCCAAGTGCAGCAGCCAGATCGGTGATCCGGCCCGCCTCGACGGCAGCAGCCAACCGATCAAAAAAAATCGGCACCCCAAGAATCACGGTCGGCGGCAGGCGACGGCTGGCTTCCAGCAACTGCTGCCGGTCGCCAACCACGCTGAGGCAGCCACCCCGCACTAGGGCCGTGTAGAGGTCACCGACGCGAGCCAACGCATGGCTCTGCGGAAGCCAGGCCAGACGGACATCGTCCGGCTCATCGAGGAACTCGGCCGCCGCTGCAACCGCATTCGTGGCGAGCGCCCGCTGGGAGTGGAGAAACCCTTTGGGCCGCCCGGTCGTTCCGGATGAGATCAGCACGGTTGCAGGGGCCTCGGGGTCACAGTCAGCCAGCCGCTGGGCGAGTTGTGCCCGCACGGTGTCCTGATCGACCGCTGCCTGCCCGGCATCAGGCCAGGTCACTCGCACCGACACCGTCGGCAGGCCAGTCTGCTCCAGAACCCGGGCCGAGAAGCCACCGGAGACCAGGCACCCCTGAGGCTGAAACAGCCGCACCTGCTCGTGCTGTTCGGCAGGTGAGGCATCGGCATGCAACGCAACCTGCACCACACCGGTCAACAGACAGGCTAGATCGGCCACGATCCAGTCGGCGGCATGGGGGCCCAGGTGGACCACCCGGTCACCCCGCTTGAGGCCTGCCCGCTCCACCTGCTCAGCAATGGCCACGGCTTGGGCCAGCAGCTGCCCCCACGAGAGCTCGCGGCCACCCAGCGGGTCAACCAGTGCCCGCCGCATGAAACTGTCCTCGGCCCGACGCATCAGCAAGTCCACCAACGACGTCGCCGCCGTCAACGGCAGTGCCGCATGGTTAGTGCACGGCACCTCGTATCCCACCTGCGTTTCGGCCGCTGCCTGCCTCATCCAACCGCCTCGAAGACCACCGCAATACCCTGGCCCATACCGATACACATCGTGGCCAGACCGAGGGTCGCCTGGCGATCCTGCATCGTGTGCAGCAGGGTCGTGGCGATTCGGGCCCCGCTTGCGCCCAGGGGATGCCCCAGGGCCAGGCTGCCACCACGAAGATTTACCTGCTCAGCATCGAAGCCGAGGTCATCGAGGCAGGCAAGCGTCTGGGCTGCAAAGGCTTCGTTCAATTCGATCAGGTCGATATCGGCCTGGCTGAGGCCAGCCCGTGCCAGTGCCTTGCGACTTGCCGGCACCGGCCCCAGGCCCATCACTGCCGGAGGCAGGCCGACCACAGCGGTGGCCAGAACCCGAGCCAGCAGCGGACAGCCCTGCCGCCGGGCTTCGGCCTCGGACATCACCAGCATGGCCGCCGCGCCGTCGCTGAGTGGTGCTGATGTCGCCGCTGTCACACTGCCGACCTTCGGCAGAAAGGCGGGCGGCAGATCGGCCATGGCTTCGAGACTGGTATCAGCCCGAATCGACTGATCACGATCAGCCAGCATGAACGTGCCCTGGGGATCGAGCCCCGGCACGGGGATGATCTCTGTGGCAAACTGGCCGGCTGCCGTTGCCGCCGCCGCCCGGCGGTGACTCTCCAGGGCATATTCTTCCTGACGACGGCGGGCAATTCCGCGACTGCTGGCCAGATGCTCTGCCGTCAGGCCCATCGACAGCACGCCCCGACTGGAGCCTGCGAATGCCCGCGGATGGATGTCAAGGTCGGAGTCCATCGGCAGGTGTTCCATGTGCTCAACACCCGCGGCCACCTGCACGTTCTCGGCACCGGCGGCAATGGCATGGCAGGCCTGGGCCAGGGCCTGCAGCGACGACCCACACAGCCGGTTGACCGATGTTGCCGCCGTCGTCAGCGGCAGACCAGCCAGCAGGCCAATGCTGCGGGCCACGTTGCCCCCCAGTTCACCCCGCTGCTGGGTCGCGCCGACCACCACATCGTCGATCGTGACAGGGTCCACGCCGCTGCGTTCCACCACCGCCGCCACCACGGCGGCAGCCAGTTCATCACCCCGAACGTTCCGGAACTGGCCACGTTGACTGTCGGCCCGACCGATCGCCGTTCGGCAGCAGGCGACAACAACAGGAGTGGTTTCTGGTGACCGGCGCGAACTGGGCATAGAACGACTGGCGGGGAGTGGAGGGGAGCAAGGCCGCAGTGAATCTGCATCGTACCAAAGCCACTTCCGTGCGGCCGGGCACCGCAGGCTGTCCACTGGAAAGCCGCCAGATTCTTTGGGATTTGCCAGGGATTATTAGGCCGCAGACCGCACCGCTGCTCGACCGTCACGATTCCGGGACAAACGGTCGGCCCGACGCAGCGTGATCGCGAAGCCGGGGCGGCGGAACCATCCGCGGACCAAGGTCCGCCAGCCGGGCAAGACGCGTCAGCACCTCGGTGGCACCGAGGCTGTCCCCCCAGGCAAGCAGCCCGCCCCGAAAAGCCGGAAAGCCGAGGGCGTGAATCACGGCCAGATCGATATCCCGACCGTCCCGCACGATGCCCTCGTCGAGGACCAGCAACGCCTCCAGCAGCATCGGCAGGAAGAGCCGATCGGTGATGTCGGCATCCCGCAGGCTGCGATCAGGCAGCCGGTAGGGCTCCAAGGCGTCGGCAAGGCGTTCATCAACGGTTTCGAGGCGGGCATCGTGGCCCCGCCCCCGGTACCGGTAGAACCCGCTGCCAGTCTTGCGGCCCAGCCGCCCAGCCTTCACCAGGGCCGGAATAACCGGCGAAGACTCGATGCGCTCTCCGATCGCACTGGCCATAACCAGGCCGGCATAGAAGGCAGTGTCGAGGCCGACCATGTCGTAGAGCTCAAGCGGCCCGAGGGGCATGCCAAAGCGGCGGGCAAGCCGGTCGATCCGCGCCGGGTCGATCCCCTCGCGCAGCAGTTCGACCGCCTCATGCAGATACGGCGTCAGAACCCGATTGACCAGAAAGCCAGGGCTGTCCTGCACAACCACCGGATACTTGCCCAGCCGCTTGGCATGGGCCACGACCGCGGCCACGGTAGCGTCACTGGTGGCCGGCCCCCGGATCACCTCCACCAGTTTCATGCGTCGCACGGGGTTGAAGAAGTGCATACCACAGAACCGGCTGGGGTCGGTGAGTGCGGCCGCCAGGGTGGCAATCGGGTTGGTGGAGGTGTTGGTGCAGATGATCGCTGAGGCTGCCACGGTCGCTTCGATCTCTGCCAGCACCTGCCGCTTGAGATCCGTCCGCTCGATCACGCTCTCAATCACGAAATCGGCTCCGGCAATCGCCGCCCGATCGGTCGACGCCCTGAGCATGCCGGCCAGTTGCACTGCCCGCTGGGGGTCACTGGCCTGGGTGTGCCGGTCCCAGGCCGCCTCGGCGAGAATGCCAGGCACGCTGCGGGCCAGCGTCTCCGGGTCGATGTCGACCAGAGTTGTCGTGATCCCCGACCGGAGGTGACGGGCGACGATCCCAGCCCCCATGATGCCAGCCCCGACCACGGCCGGCCGCTGACCGGCACCCACTGCAACATCTGCGGCCGGCGGGTCCCCCGTGCCACTGTCGCGGCGATTCCGCTCGCCCAGCAGAAACACGCGGACAAGCTGCCGGGCCACCGGCGAACGGGTCAGCTGCACGAAGGCAGCGGTCTCCCCCGCAGCCGCCTCAGCAGCGGGCAGGTCACAGCCTCGCAGGACCGCGTCGAGGGCAGTAAGCGGAGCGGGGTAGTGTCCACCGGTCCGGCCCAGGATCAGGGCGGCACTGGTCGCTTCGAGAAACTCCCGCTCGGTTTCATCAATCACCACCGGCGCAGCCTGCCGCTGGCGTCGTGTCTGGAAGTCGTTGGTGGCCAGCGTTTGCTCAAGTAACGCGACCGCCGACGCCGTTGCAGTCTCCGGTGGCACGCAGGCATCGACCAGGCCGAGGGTCGCTGCCCGGGTACCGTTGACCGGCTCACCCGTCACGATCAGTTCGATGGCCGGGCCGGGGCCAATCAGCCGCGGGAGCCGCACCGTGCCTCCCCAGCCAGGCAGCAGGCCAAGTTTGACCTCGGGCGCGCCCAGGCTCGTCCGGGAGGAAGTGGTGGCCACCCGCAGGTCACAGGCAAGGGCCAGTTCGAGCCCTCCGCCCAGGCAGACGCCATCGATCACGGCCACACTCGGCCAGGCTGGCCCCGAGAGGCGGTCGAGCAGTCGCCGGCCACGAGCGCAGAGGGCGGCCACCTCAGACTCGGGCAGGTCCCCCAGCCGTTCGAGCCGCTCAACATCAGCCCCGGCGCAGAACGACCCGGGGCGGGCTGACTGGAACACCACACCCCGCGGCGGCTCACGGTCGAACGCATCGAGGAGTTGGCCGAGATCCCACAGGAAACCCTCGGTCATGACGTTCTGTGCATGCCCCGGCACCGCCAGGCTGACGACGGTGATTCCGGCGGGCAAGTGCTCGACGGTCAGAGTGGTGAAGGAGGCAAGCGATTCCGGCATCGACGGCAATCCTGGGGGACGAGCGGCTGGCTGGCACTCCCGCCGGAGCCGGCATGCTTGCCCCTCTGCTGAAAACCGCTAGTGTATCGGGAGTTTGACATCCTGTAGGAGTGCCGTCGGCGGCAGCGGTTTTCGGAACCGGGGCCGGCCCGGCTCCCGGCTCCTGCATTCCCTCTTTGCGAGCAGGTTGATGGTTTCCACTGCAATCAACTCCGTCAGGTTCCGCCCCGGTATTCAGGCCCTCTTCTGGGTGGCGCTCGTTGCCATCGGGGTGTGTGGACGCCTCTGGCAGCCCGCCTACAACGTCACGCCCCTGGCGGCAATTTCACTCCTGGCTGGCTCCCTGTTCGCGGGAACTGCCCGGGGAACCCTGCTGGCAGCCGCAACCCCGCTGGCTGCGGTGCTGCTAAGCAATCTGGTGCTGCCGGCCTATGGTTCGCCGGTGATGGCCATCGTGATCTACGCCGCCCTCGCCTGGCCAGTCGTGCTCGGCGGTCTGATCCGACGGCAGGGCTGGCTGGCGGTCTGCGGAGGCAGCCTCGCTGCGTCCCTCGTCTTTTACCTCACGACCAACTTCGCCCACTGGGCGTTGTCACATGATTACCCGCACACGCTCGCCGGCCTCGGGGCCTGCTACGTGGCCGCACTGCCGTTTTACCGCTGGATGCCACTTGGTGATCTGGCCTGGAGCCTGACCCTCTTCGCCGGGCTGGCTGCCGTGGCGAAGTTCGACTGGCTGCTGCTATCGGGACGTGCCGCACCGGTCGCCAGTCGCGGTTCCGATGCGGATCGCTTGACGGACGATCGTTCCGACCGACAATAAAAGTCTTGGTGGTTCGTTGCTGCCGCCGGCAACGGCCAGCACCTCCACAACATCCGCGGGAATGGCGGAATTGGCAGACGCGCTAGGTTGAGGGCCTAGTGGTAGTAATACCGTGCAGGTTCAAGTCCTGTTTCCCGCATTTTCTTCTCCGGGGTTCCGGTCCATGAATGAGACGCCCGAGGACGGGGTAGCGACCCCGTCGGTGATGCCCGCCGCGGCAGACGCTGCTGCGAATGCTGAAGCCACCGAGGCCACCGCCACGCCAGGTCACGGCGAACCGGTGCCGCCAGAGGCAGAGGCGCCGCGGCGTCGCATTGCGATTGGCACGCAGCGGACGGGTGGCGACGCCCCCGGCATGACAGCTCGCTACACCTACGCCACCTCGGCGACCAAGGCTGCAGCAGCACCTGCCGCGACACCACCAACTCCCGCCGCGGCTGCCCCTGGTGCAGCCAACAGGAAGGGAGCCGAGACCACTGCCGCATCCAACCAGCGGCCGGGTGGCCGGGAACGCCGACGACGAACCGCCGCCGGCCGTGACTCGAAGGCAGCCGCCTTCACCGATGCGCTGCCACCGCAGCGACAGGTGGCAGTCCCCAATCTGCGGCAGGGTCTTGACGACGATCTTGAGAAAGACTTTGAGGCCGCGCTCGCCGGGCTTGAGGTCGACACGTTGCTCGACCAGGCAACGCTTGTTGATCAACCGATTCCACCGGGAGCAAAAGTGGAGGGAACGGTCCTGTCGATTGGTCCCGAAACCGCCTTTATCGATCTGGGAAACCAGCGGCAGGGTGCCTTGCCACTGGCGGGTCTCTACGAGGAATCTGGTGAACTTCCCGAGGTTGGCGAGGTGCTGGAACTGTCCGTCGGGAGCCGCAACGAAGAAGACGGGCTCTATGAACTGGCCCCCGCCAATCGGGCAGTCGTCGTCGAAGACTGGTCGCAACTGGAAGTTGGGATGATCGTAGAGGCCCGCTGCACCGCCGCCAACAAGGGCGGGCTTGAGTGCGACGTGGCTGGCCTGCGTGGCTTCATGCCGGCAAGCCTGGTGAGCCCCTGGCACATTGAGAACCTGGAAGAGATGGTCGGCCAGACGCTTGAGAGCCTCGTCACGGAAATCGTGCCCCGAGCCCGGCGGCTGGTGCTCTCACGGCGGGCGGTGATTGAAAAACAGGCGGCTGATGCCCGCGCCGAGATGCTCGAAACCCTCGAAGTCGGCGAGACCGTCGAGGGGATCGTTCGGTCAGTTCGCGACTTCGGTGCATTCATCGACATCGGCAATGGCGTCGAAGGCCTCGTGCATGTCAGCCAATTATCCTGGGAACGGGTCAGCGACCCGAAGGACCTGCTTCAGGCGGGCCAGCAGGTCAAGGCAGTCGTCAAAAAGGTGGACCGCGAGACGGGCAAGATCGGCCTCTCCATCCGCGACTTGGTGGAAAGCCCCTGGAGCCGAGCCGATGCCAAGTATCCGATGGGCTCGACCGTCCGCGGCACGGTCAGTCGCATCGCTGACTTCGGTGCCTTTGTGAAATTGGAACCGGGCGTTGAAGGCCTGATCCATGTCTCTGAACTGGCGACCCGCCGGATTCGCAGCGTTGGCGACGTTGTCAGCGAAGGCGAAGCGATCGAGTGCCGGGTGCTCTCGGTTGACCCGGCCGAACAGCGGATGTCGCTGTCACTGAAGGCCTTGGCCACGTCAACCGAACCAGAGGCCGAGACCGCAGATGAGCCCCCCCCACCTCCGCGCAAGAAACGAACCGGACCGCTCAAGGGTGGGATCGGCGGGCAGAGCGACGGGGCGCGGTTTGGGCTGAAGTGGTGATGACAGACCTGGTGGCGTGACATACCGCGGCTACGTTATCAATCTGCGAGAAAGCACTGCTCGGCGGGATGCAATCCGTCAGCATCTGCAGTCGCTCGGCCTCGCTGATCGCTACGAGCGGTTTGAGGGCATCTGCGGATCTGAAGTTGCAGCAGCCCACAGCGGCCCGCTGAATGCTGGATCGGTTGGCTGTGGCTTAAGCCACCAGCGGCTGCTCGCCGCCCACCGGAATGACGACGTGCACCTGCATGTTCTTGAAGATGATGCTGTCATTCACCCCCGGCTTCCTCAGTGGTTCTCAACGCTCTCGCAACAGATCTCCTGGGATCTCCTCTACACCGATGTCTACTTTTCGATGCTCAGCCCGCAGACATTTCAGCAACTGAATCGTCTGCTCAAGAACTACAGGGAGCAGGGCGGGATTGCACTGGTGAATCTGCACGGCGTCCCGTTTGTCGGAGCCACATCCTACTTCGTGAATCGTGATTCCATCGGCAAGGTTGCCGACCTGATTGGCACAAACTGGATCGGGCAACAGAAGCACGATGACCACATCAACAACCTTGTCCAGACGGGGCAGGTGACCGCTTACGCGGTCATCCCGTTTCTCTCCACACGTTCAAATCTCAGCGCTCAATCAACGATCGATTCGGAGTACACCTCGCTAATGCAGGCAATGGACCTTCAGCGGGCAGCTTTCTACGCTGACGCCAACCTTGAAGCATTGGCTGAAAAATCAAGCCGGCTCGTTCTGGGTGGCCCAACCAACCCGCTGCTGAAAATCTACAGCGAGACCACTCGGTCGATTCTGGAGCACATCGACCACGGCATTCATCGCAAACGCAACTGAGCCTCCGACGGACCAGGCCACTCAGCCGCCGATCACGTCCTTGCCCATCCACGGCACCAGGGGCTCTGGCACCCGCACTGTCCCGTCTGCCTGCTGGTGATTTTCCAAGATGGCGATGATTGCCCGGCTGATGGCAATCGCGGTGCCATTGAGGGTGTGGACGAAGTTTGTTCCCTTCTCGCCTGCGGTTCGATACCGTACCGCGAGTCGGCGAGCCTGATAGTCGGTGCAGTTGGAGGTGCTGGTCACCTCACCCCATTCGCCCGCCTCACCTCGGCCCGGCATCCAGGCTTCCAGGTCATACTTTCGGTAGGCTGGCCCACCGAGATCGCCGGTGGCGGTGTCGATGACCCGGTAAGGAATACCCAGCCCGTCAAACAGCCGACACTCAAGGTCGAGCAACTGTTGGTGCATGGCCTCGCTCTGGTCCGGCAGGGTGAAGGCGAACATCTCGACCTTGGTAAACTGATGCACCCGATAGAGGCCACGGGTGGCCCGGCCATGGGCGCCCGCCTCGGTTCGGAAGCAGTGGCTGATGCCGCAGAGTTTGAGCGGCAGTTCATCGGCCTGGAAGATCTTCTCATGCATGGCACCACCGAGGGTGATCTCGGCCGTGGCGACCAGCGAAAGGTCACTGCCCGTGATCGAGTAGATCTGCGTTTCCGGCCCTCGCGGCATGAAGCCGGTGCCCTCAAGGATGGTGTCGCGGGCCAGGTCCGGGGTGGTCATGACGGTGAACTTCTCTTGCAGCAACAGCTCCAGGGCATACCGCTGCAGTGCCAGTTCGAGCAGCACGCCATCGTTGGTCAAAAAGTAGAACCCGTGCCCGGCCACCCGGCCGCCGGCCTCAAAGTCGAAGAGTTTGAGCTGTTCGCCGAGTTCAACATGGTCTTTCGCTGCGAAGTCAAATGCCGGTATCGCCGTGGACCCACGCTGAATCTCAACTGCGGCATCTTCACCGCCGCGTGGTGCATCTGGGTGCGTCAGATTCGGGATGGCCCGCAGAATCGCCTCCGACTCAGCCAGCACCTCAGTCTGCTTGGCCTGAAGCGCTGCCGCCTCCTCGCGTAGCCGGCGGCCCTCGGCCTTGAGGGCGTCCCGCTCCTCAGGTGCCGCCTTGCCAATCGACTTGCTCACCCGGCCAGCCTCTTGATTGAGGCGGTCAATGTCGGCCTGAATCTGCCGTCTCAGCAGGTCGAGTTCGGCAAATCGGGTGACATCGCTGACTGCCCCCCGCTGGCGGCAATTTTCGGTGATGAGGTCGACATTCTCAGCGACAAAGCGACGATCGAGCACAAGACGTCTCCAGTCAGGGGGTGGGGCAGATGCTTGCCGGACGCCCGCAAACTCTATACTCAAACGCGTAGCTTTTGAACCGTGAACCGTTTGCGGGCTCAGGCCCGAGACGATTATGCCGACTGCCGTTACCGCTTCCCCCGAAACCGAGCAGCCAGCAGGCGGGCCGGCCACCAGCCAGCGGCCCAAGCGGCAACCCCGCTATCACGTCATCCTCTGGAACGATGATGACCACACCTACCAGTATGTGGTTGGGATGCTCCGGCAGTTGTTCGGGCATCCTCGGGAGACCGGCCTGAAACTGGCCACGGAAGTCGATCACCGGGGGCGGGCCATTGTGCTGACGACCACCCGGGAACATGCGGAACTCAAACGCGATCAGATTCACGCCTTTGGCGCTGATCGGCTGCTGGCACGCTCGAAGGGGGCAATGACCGCCTCGATTGAGCCCGTCACTGAATGACCGCCAACCTCACTAGGCCCAGCCACGACACCAACGAACGTGGCCTGAGTCGACTGACCCAGGCCACTGTTCTGCTCATGCTTGTCAGCCCTGCAGGCGTCAATCCTCGCAACCGCAGGTGGGCTCACTGCCACAGGTCGGCTCGCAGGGCACCTCCCGCCAGACGGTCTTGGGCACGCAGCGGGTCACGGTGTAGGCAACCTTCTTCGGCACCATCCGGCAGACGTCGATCGTGCGGGTGAAATGCACCGGCCGGGTGACGCAGTACGGCACCTTCTTGACGCAGGTCTCCTTGACCATGGTGCAGACCTTGTAGCACTCTTCTCTCGAACGCTGCTCACGAACCATGGTGCAGACCTTGTAGCAGCAGGTCTTCACCCGGCGTTCCGGCACCATCTTGCAGACCTTGTAGGTTCGCACCCGCTGTTCCGGCACCATCTTGCAGACCTTGTAGCAGCAGGTTCGGACCCGTTGCTCCGGCACCATCTTGCAGACCTGATAGGTCCGCACCCGCTGCTCAGGCACCATCTTGCAGACCTTGTAGCAGCAGGTTCGGACCCGTTGCTCGGGCACCATCTTGCAGACCTGATAGGTCTTCACCCGCTGCTCAGGCACCATCTTGCAGACCTTGTAGCAGCAGGTTCGGACCCGTTGCTCGGGCACCATCTTGCAGACCTGATAGGTCTTCACCCGCTGCTCAGGCACCATCTTGCAGACCTTGTAGGTGCAGGTTCGAACCCGCTGCTCCGGTACCATCTTGCAGACCTGATAGGTCTTCACCCGCTGTTCCGGCACCATCTTGCAGACCTTGTAGCAGCAGGTCTTCACCCGGCGTTCCGGCACCATCTTGCAGACCTGATAGGTCCGCACCCGCTGCTCCGGCACCATCTTGCAGACCTTGTAGCAGCAGGTTTTTACCCGGCGCTCGGGCACCATCTTGCAGACCTGATAGGTCCGCACCCGCTGCTCCGGCACCATCTTGCAGACCTTGTAGCAGCAGGTTTTTACCCGTTGCTCACGGACCATCTTGCAGACTTTGTAGCACTGCTTTTCAACGATGGTTTCCCGCTCGTAGCGGACACACTGCACCTCTTTCTCGCAGACCTCCGGTACCCAGACCTTCTTGCAGATCGTTCGAGACGGGCACTGCACCTGCACCTTCTTCAGCGGCCCGGGTCGATAGCACCGCCGGCCAGAGCAGTCGCTCTCCCAGCAGCCCGGTTCACGGACACACTTGGTGACGACCGGCCCAGGAATCTCACACCGCTGGGTTTCCCAGTGGCCGGTGCAGACCTTCACCGTTTTTGTTGTGCAGACTGGCTTGCAGACCGTCCGGCAGACGTCCCGCTGCCGCGTCTCGTAGACCGGTTTGCATACCGTGTACGGAATCTCCTTCGTCCGCGTCTCATAGACCGGCTTGCAGACCGTGTAGCACTGCTCACGCGTCTCATAGACTGGCTTGCAAACGGTGTACGGAATCTCCTTTGTCCGCGTCTCGTAGACCGGCTTGCAGACCGTGTAGCACTGCTCACGCGTCTCGTAGACAGGCTTGCAGACCGTGTACGGAATTTCCTTCGTCCGCGTCTCATAGACCGGCCTGCAGACGGTGTAGCACTGCTCGC
>WTHB01000153.1:12406-14411 GCA_011523305.1 Planctomycetaceae bacterium
GGGTCTCATAAACTGGTTTGCAGACGGTGTACGGAATCTCCTTTGTCCGCGTCTCATAGACCGGCTTGCAGACCGTGTAACACTGCTCACGCGTCTCGTAGACCGGCTTGCAGACCGTGTACGGTATCTCCTTCGTCCGCGTCTCATAGACAGGCTTGCAGACCGTGTAGCACTGCTCACGCGTCTCATAGACTGGCTTGCAGACGGTGTACGGAATCTCCTTCGTCCGTGTCTCGTAGACCGGCTTGCAGACGGTGTAGCACTGCTCACGGGTCTCATAAACCGGCTTGCAAACCGTGTACGGTATCTCCCTAGTCCGTGTCTCATAGACAGGCTTGCAGACGGTGTAGCACTGCTCGCGGGTCTCATAAACTGGTTTGCAGACGGTGTACGGAATCTCCTTTGTCCGCGTCTCCCAGACTGGCTTGCAGACCGTCTCATGCACCGTACGCGAACGGGTCTCCCAAACCGGCTTGCAGACGGTGTATTCAACCTCCCGCATGCACTGCTCCCGCTCGTAGCGAACGCAGTCGATGTCTTTCTGCTCAACCACCTTTTCGCAGACCGTCTTGTAGCAGGTGTACTGCTTCTGCTCGTAGATTACGTCTTTCACCATCCGGGTGCCGCAGGCTGCGGGGGCGGCACACGTTGGTTCACAGCGTGAACAGGCTTGTCGGGCGCGGGCAAAACTGACGGTGTTCACTGCCGCCTTTCCGTGCTGATAACTGGCCAGCCCACAGTACGCAGCATCAACCGGACGGACGTCTGCCCCTGCAAATACCACTGCCAGCAGTGCACCAAGCCATATCCTGTTCATCACGTTCTCTCTTTGAACTCTTGAGGCAATCCACGCCAACAACGAACAACAGCGGCCAGACCCACGCGGAATCGGGCACCCTGTATACAACTGTCGCCCACAAACTCTTCCCAGGACGACCGTTTTTCGAAACCGTTGAAGTTTTTCCAGAGTCAAGACGGCCGTACAATCGGCGTAACCAGACCTTCCCGTAGGCAGTTTGCGATCAGTCAGGGAACCGGGGTAGAGTCTGAAGGGAATTCCCCGGGGTCTGATGGATGCTGCATGGTGCCGGACGAACCACATTCACGTGCCGCTGAACCGCCCTCGGATGCGTCTGTGCCGAAGGTTGTGGTCAGCCGCATCAGCCTTTACCTGCGGGAACTGCAGCGGTTGCAGGCTGCTGGCCAGACCACGATTTCCTCAGGCCAACTTGGCACCCTGCTCGGCTTCAGTGACGCGCAGGTGCGGAAAGACCTCGGCTTCTTCGGGCAGTTTGGCTACCCCGGTGTCGGCTATCGAGTGGATGAGTTGATCCACGCCATGCGGGACATCCTCGGCACCAACCAGCCCTGGCCCGTGGTCATGATCGGGGCCGGGAATCTGGGACAGGCTCTCCTCGGCTACCGGGGCTTTGGTCGGCAGAACTTTGCGATTCAGGCCGCCTTCGATGCCGACCCGCGCAAGGTCGGACAGGTCATTCAAGGAATCCGCATCCAGCCCCTGAGCGAACTGGCTGCCACGATCCGCGAGAAGCAGATCCGCCTCGGCATGATTGTCGTTCCCGCCAATCGCGCCCAAGAAGCTGCCAATGACCTGATCACCGCAGGCATTGAAGGCATCGTCAACTTTGCTCCCGTAACGATCAGCCTGCCAGACGGCATCCAGCAGGTGTCGGTCGATCTGGCCATTGAACTGGAGCAGCTGTCATTCGCCGTGGTGAGTCGCCTGCAGCGTCCCCTCGCTGAGGAGCCCACCGCCGCGCCGACGTCTCCCCCGACAGGTGACGGCTGACGGACGCATGGATCGACCGGACGACCCCGCGCTAACCAAAGTCGTGTTTTCTCCTCTGCTTTCAAAGAGAACTCTCACCGACTTCAGTGACAGAGTAAACTCTCGCTATACTCAGGATCGATACCCGGTGGTGTAACGGTAGCACAAGGGATTTTGGTTCCCTTTGTCTAGGTTCGAATCCTAGCCGGGTAGTTT
>WTHB01000181.1 GCA_011523305.1 Planctomycetaceae bacterium
CTGCCAAGGCGTTCCGCAATGCGTCCCGACGACGAACGAGAATCGCGTGGAGGTTTAAAAGTGCGTCTTTTCGTGCCATGGTGTTGTTCCTCCTGTGGCCCGGCAGCGGGGCAATCGAAAGATCCCCCTTCCGCGGCCGCAGGGAATGGTACGCAGTTGGAAGCGCCTTGGTTCTGCAGATCGCGGAAAAAATTTCGCCAATCAGCGTTTTTGAGGCATTTCTGCGGAATGCTCCCGCGGAAAGGAAACCTCGGCATTCGTTTTGCAGATCGGTCTTTTCCCGGCCTGGCTGGTGGTCAGTCTGGGAGGTCGCTACTCCTCGGCCAGATCCCCCAGTTCCCCGTGGAGGGTGATGACCAGGCGTCTGGGACCGCCGGCATTGCGGTGCTCGCACAAGTAGATGCCCTGCCAGGTGCCGAGGCAGAGCCGGCCCTGACTGATCGGAATCGTCAGGCTCGAGCCGAGCAGGGCGGCCTTCACATGGGCCGGCATGTCGTCCGGTCCTTCGCAGGTGTGTCGGTAGGGAAGGGTTTCCGGAACGATCCGGCCGCAGGCCATTTCGAGGTCATCCGGCACATCGGGATCAGCATTTTCGTTGATCGACAGACTAGCTGAGGTGTGCTGTAGGAAGAGGTGCAGCAGTCCGACTGAAACCGGCTGCAGACCGTCGACCGCCCGCTCAATTTCTGGTGTGATCAGATGAAACCCACGACGTCGAGCCGCCAAGTGAATGGTCTGTTGCTGCCATGCCATGTCAGCGATCCTTATTCGTTCTGCGTGCACACCAGTCCATGTCGCAGATGCTCCCTAGGGAGTGCCGCCCACTGGTGGCGTTGCGGTGGGTGGGGCTGCCGTCCGAAAGCACCAGAGGGTTCCATCCTCATTCGCCAGCAGCAGGTGATCGGTGACGACGGCCGGTGAGCCGGTGAATTGCCCACCGGCGTCAAATTCCCAAATCGGACTGCCATCAGTTAGACGAAGCAACGAGATGCTGCCGGCCCCATCGGCAACCACCACCGCCGGTATGATCCCGGCACCAGCCTCATCATTGGTGCCGATGATGACGGGCGAGGCATCGACACGGCCCTGGACGGGCTGTCGCCACCGCCGCGAGCCATCAGCCGTCGCGAAGGCTTCGACGCAGCGTCCCCGTGAGCCGACGATCACCAGATCATCGGTGACAGCCGCGCTCGACCGGTAGGCAGGGCCACCTGCTGCCGCTTGCTGCTGCCAGGCAATCGTGCCCGCCACGAAGTCGATCGCGAAGAACTGCCCACCTTCCGTGCCGAAGAAAACCCGCGAACCGGCTACCGCCGGCGTGGTGCCGGTGGGGCCGCCGATGGCAACCTCGGCAACGGCGGCTCCGGTCGTGACATCAATGATGTGCAGTCGACCGTCACAGCCAGCCAGAAAGACCCGTGGGCCGGTGGGGCTCTGGCCAATGGTGGGCGAGCAGCGGATCTGGTCGGCGATCTCATGGGACCAGAGGATTGCTCCATCGGCCAGCCGCAGGCAGAGCAGTTTGGCGTCCTGCGACCCAACCAGAACAACCGCAGGATCCTGGTCGACCACGATGGTCGGGCCTCCAGAGATCTCACCACCGGTCTCGACGCTCCACTGCAACGCACCGGTGTCGGTGGCGAAGCTGCGGATCGTACCCAGATCATCGCCGACAACAACCAGCGGCAGGTCGGGATCGGTTGAGACGGCAGCAGCCGAGGGAAACCCGGCATCGGTCACGTCGACCTGCCAGAGGGTCTCGCCGGTCTGCAGGGACAAGGCCATGAAGTGGCCGGTGAGGTCCCCGAGATAGATGCGGTCAGCGGCAATCACCGGGGTGGCAGTGAAAGAGCAGCCCCCAAATCGCCGCTGCCAATGCTCCAGCAGCGGCCGCTGGAGCACGACAGCTGACCGACCGCTGCCGGTGGCCGTTCCCCTGAACATGGGCCAGGTGGTGGGTGAGTCGGTTGCGTCTGCGGCGACGATGGTGGGGGCCGTCAGCAGTGCCAGCAGCCACACAAGCGTCATGGTGCTGCGGCGTCGTGGCACAGCAGGCAGGTAACGGTGGTGGCTGCGGATCATCGGTCTGCCTGCCGATAGAGTGCGGCCAGGTCAGCTGGGGAGCAGGGCCGTGGGTTAAATGACCCGGTCCACTGGCTGGCAGCTGCGGTCGCCAGGTGGTCGATCGTGATGCCCGGGGATGCTGGACCAATGGCAGCCGAAAGCGTGCGGGCCAGCCCTGCCTGCTCAAGCAGCCCCTCAACCCACCGGGCCAGCGCTGCTGCCGGTGGCTCCAAGGTCAGGCCGGCGAGGGTCGCCAGTTCGGCATACCCTGGAGCGGCAGCCTCGGCGTTGTAGCGGATGATGTGTGGCAGCATCATCCCTACCGCCAGGCCGTGGGCGACTTGGTGGGTCGCCGTCAGGGGGTTCGCTGTTGCATGGGCAGCACCAAGCATCGCGTTTTCGATGGCCAGTCCAGCCCAGGCGGCACCGAGTTGAACAGCCGCTCGCGTCTCGATGTCGGTGGCGCCCGCAAGCACGCGTGGCAGATGCTGCGAGAGCAGCCGCCAGGCCTCGCGGGAAAACACCTGCGACGCCGGGGTGGCCGCGGTGCTCACATGACTCTCAAGGGCGTGCGAGACCGCATCGATGCCGGTCAATGCGGCCACCCGGGGCGGTTGGGTGAGTGTCAGGCAGGGGTCGAGAATGGCCACCCGAAAGGCAGCATGGGGATCACCGCAGGCGAGCTTTTCTCCCGTCTGAGCATCGCTGATCAACGCAAACGACTGGGTCTCGCTTCCTGTTCCGGCGGTGGTTGGGCAGCCGATCGCTGGCAGCAGAGGGCGGCCGGTCGCAGCCCGGCCACGATAGTCCTGCATGCGGCCGCCACAGCAGAAGAGGAAGTTGATCCCTTTCGCGCAGTCCATCGAACTGCCACCGCCCAGCCCCACGATGAGATCAGGGGTGAACTCGTGGGCAGCTGCCGCGCCAGCCTCAACCTGGATGGTCGTCGGATTCTCGCTGAAGTCGCTGAACACCGCCGTGGTGCAGCCGGCTGCTTCAAGAGCGTCGATGCCCCGTTGGGTATGGCCCACCGCGATCACCCCCGGGTCACTGACAACCAGCACCCGGCTGCCACCAAGTTCCGCAGCAAGCCGGCCGAGCTGCTCGATGCTGCCGGCACCAGCCACCAGCCTAGTCAACGCTCGAAACGAAAATGCCGGCGGCCCACCGGCTGACTCTGCATCCATGCGGTGCCTCGCTCAGTTGCCCGCGCGGGTGACGGTGGAAGACGCCTGCAGACCGCCCGCTCTAGCGGCCTCTGCCAATTGCAGGGCCCGCGAGCGGTAAAGGAAGTCAATGATGTTTCCCTCGTGAGGCTGCAGCCAGTCGAGTTTGATCGTCGGCAACGGCCCGAGGTTTAACCGGTCGATCTGCGATGCGTCGATGAGGCTTCGGCGGAAGGCGGCGTCGGTGGTGATGGCGGTTGCCACCAGGGTTGGTCCAATGCGGTCGAGCATTGCCGCCTGTGGGCACTCGATGACGCTGGCGAAGGGAAACATGTACTCAGCCCGGGCAATCTCGGGGTCAGGCGAGTCGCAGTGGGCGATCACCGGTCGCAACCAGCCGCACCGCTCGCCCTCGACGAATCGAGGTCCGTAGGCTGCCGTAGCATGGCTGACGCCTGGCGTGTTGAGCAGCCCCTCGATCTGCTCCCAGATCGCCTTGGCCGCGCCGGGAATGGTGAAGGCGGCAAGCTGGGCCTCGGGGTCGTCTGGCGGTTTGACCTCCAGGGGGCCGAGCCGCTCGGCCAGGGCGTCGGCAATTTCGCGGGTGTGCCGACTGGCGTAGATGGCCGAGCAGTTGATGCAGCCACGGCCACTGTTGGCGGCAATGCTTTCGGCCATGACGTCGAGGTAGTCTTCCCAGTGGTCGACGCAGTCGTCGCCCAGCAGAATTTTCGAAAAGCCGGGGCCATGCACCTGCACCGCAGGATTTCCCCGGTACTGCTCAACCGTCTTGGCCGAACCGAAGATCATGCTCCGGCCCGAGCCGGCCAGAATGGCGGCACCGACGTCGGTCGCCCCGGGGTAGAGACCGATCGCTTCGGCTGGAATGCCAGCCTCGATCATCGCCGCCGCCATGCGATAGGGCGTCCACGGCTCTTGACCACCCGGCTTGAGCAGCAGGCCAACCCCCAAGGCCACCACCGGCAGCCAGAGGGTGTGGACGCCGGGCGAGTTGCTCGGCAGCACGAGTCCAAGCACGGGCGACTGAGCCTGATAGCTGACGACGACATCACGATGTTCGGTGCCGTATCCCTGCCAGAGGATTTCGGGGGGAAGTCCTCGCGAGAGCGCGTCGAGCATGCGATCCATGTTTGAGAGCACGAAGAGATTCTTCTGCATGTTTGCCCGGCAGAGCCGCTCCGGCAGCCCGGTCGTTGCCGATTGGTGGCGGACGAAGTCATCGGGGGACTGCCGGACGCCGCCGACCTCAACGGTGCCAAGGGCATAGAGATTGCCAGCAGTCTGGAGTCGCTCAACCACGTCTTCGGGGTCGAGGGCCAGCAGGGCCTGTCGCGCGCGGTCGGCCTTCCGCAGGTCGCGGCTGACGATGGCACCGCCGACCTGGCTCACCTCAGCGACTGGTTCACCCGTCAGAAAGTGAACAAGCTGCGTCCGCTCAAGTGATTCATACGGCTTGCCAAAGCGAAATGCGGTGAGATGCATGGCGGTGTTTCCCTTCCCGGATCCAGGGGGCGTTGTCTGCGTGGCTAATCGTACGAAATACCAGCGGGTTTGGCACAGCAGGCCTCGGCTTGGCCGTTCATTTCACGCAGCCACGCTGGGGACACGACGCGGTACTTCCCAAGGAGCCGTTCCCTGCGGAGGACAGCCCGCCGCGGGAGGGTCAGCACTCCTATAGGCCGTGCCGCGTCAGGGCGGCCGTCTCAGTAGACGCCGACCGTGGTGGCGGTCGCGAGTTTGCGGAAGGGACGGACGCCGCTGATCCCATCCCATGGGTACCGCACGTAGGGGCGTTCCCGTTCTCCTTCATCCCGCTCAAGGAAGCCGGGCACGAAGGTCTCTTTGGTGAGGGTGGTGAGTTTCACCCGGCCAGTGCTGCCATAAGGCACCACGGTCGTGGGATCATCAAAATCGACCACCTCAATCACCGCCCGGGGTTGGGGGGAGTAGTAAGCGATGGTGTAGCCGTCCGCCGGCGTGACCGGCCGCGAGGCAGCTAGGCCCATCAGTGTATTGCCGTAGGTCGGCGTCATGTAGGTCCCATCGAGCAGTTCCTCGACGGCAAAGCGGGTCCACTGTGGGGTGAACTCCGTGCCGCCGGAGAAGATGCCGGTAATCCCGGCCTCGTGAATGGTTGTCCCCCGCTTTTCGAGTTCCAGGGCGAGCGCTTCGAGCAGTTTCGGAGTGGTGAACATGCAGCGAATGTCATGGCCCGCTTCGAGGATTGTGATCGCCTGATCGATGCAGTGCTGTTTGTAGGCCTCGAGGTGTTCCATCCAGCCCTTCTGGATCAGTTTGATCACCCAGCGGGGGTCGAGGTCGATGCAGAAGCAGATGCCGCCGCGGAACTGAGCCAGGTGTTCAATAGAAAGCCGGAGTCGACGGGGGCCTGACGGGCCCAGCATCAGCCAGTTGGCTCCCTTGGGAAAGTGCTCCTCGGGAAGAGTTGCGCTGAACTCTTCGTAGTCGGTGCGAAAGTCACGGATGTTGACCCGTGACTTTGGGGTGCCGGTTGTGCCCCCCGTTTCAAACACGTAGGCAGGCTGGCCGGCCAGGCCCTTGGGAATCCAGCGGGTCACGGGGCCGCCCCGCAGCCACTCATCTTCAAAGGCCGGGAACTTTTTCAGATCGTCGAAGCAGGTCACTTCCTGCAACGGATCGAACGGAAGGGACGCAGCATAGTCCAGCCAGAACGGCGAACCGGTGGAGGGGTGGAAGTGCCAGGCCATCATCTCGACGGTGTGAGCATCGAGTGCTTCCCGGCTCCGAGCGATGCTGTCGGCATCAGCTAGTTCAAACACGGGCGGGGTGGCGGACTCAGCGGTCATGAACAGACTCCTGGCGAAAAACCTTTCGGGGTGGTGATTGCCCGCCGGCTGCTGCGGGGGCGCAACGCAGTCATCATAGCCATAGCCGGATCAGTTGGCAGCGTTGGTCTGGCAGCAGCCTGTTAGGGTGCGGGAGTGGCAGGATCGTCGGGCATTGCCAACTGGCTGAGCAGTTGCATGACGCCGTTGAAGTGGGCCAGTCGGGGGCCGTAGCGGTCGATGAACTCGCCCAGGGCATAGTCGCTGTCAACAAAGTCCTCAGCGCTCTCCGCCGCCTCTTCGGCCAACGAGGTGAGGTATTCGGTATGCACCTGGGAGAGCCCTTCGGCTGCCCGCCGGCAGGCCCGGGCGACGTCGGGGTGTTTTTCACGCCACGCCTTCAGTTCCGCGACCCGTTGCCGCTGCTGCAGGGAGACGTGTTTGAGCACCTCGCCCAGCAGCTCGCATGACCGCTTCTGGACAGCCAGCATTTCCTGCAGGATCGCCACGGTCTCGGCCTGACCTCCGGCTGCCCCAGCAGGTGAGACCGAGGCGGTGTCGTTGGCGGTCGAGGTAATGTCAATCTGGGTGCAGTGTGAGGGGAGATCGGCCATGACGGTATGAGCCTCGGCGGGCGAGCGTTGGAATGGAGCGGCTGGAGTCTGGTCGGCACATCGGACGGGAACACGACAGGCGACTGCCCCAACGGTTCCCTGATGGTAGTCGCCACTTCGCCGAGGTCCAAGCGTTGGGGGTGGGCGTTGTCGGCACAACCCCTACAGCCCGTCCCGATCGAGCCGATCCGAGGGTGTTGTGGTGGGGGTGTTCAAGAGTCGCGGGCGTCTGCCCGATGGATTCATGCGGTGGGAGGCGATCGGTCTCCCCACGACGAAAAGGGCGGGCTTGCCAGTGGGGCACGGCCCCAGGCTGTTTGTTCTGCAGGAATGGTTCATGGTGGCGAGTGCATCGTCGTCGGCTGATCTGGCCTTCGGCTTTCTGACGGCCTGTGATGCGTCTGGTGTCGGCACCTTCGGAGGGTACCTGCTTGTCGACCTGTCGGGTCGGCCTCTCGAGTTTCATTGCACGGCCCCGGTGCGGGTCACCCGTGCTCAGCAGATACTCTATGGCGCCTCGCTCCAGCGGCACCTGCATGGGGAGCAGATTGGCGGCCCGCTCCTCAAGGCGACGGCTCTGACACCAGCGGCGGTCCTCACCGATCTCGATTCGTTGCTGCACGCCCGCAGCCACGGCAACAGTCCAGTTGCAGTGGTCCGCGAGGGTGCCATGGTCACTGCCGATGATGAAGCCAGCGGAGTCTTTGCCCTCGGCGGCGTGCGGGTGCAGCCGCATGATGTGGACCGTTCGCAGGCAGAACAACTCCAGACCCATCTCGCTGAACTTGCGCAGAGCATTGAACTGGTCGAACCCTTTGCCCGCATTCGTGCCGCGATCGACGAAGCCCAGCAGCACTCTTGACCACCCGTGTTCACGGGCAGCAGGCAAGGCATTGGCTGCCGTCCAATCAGGAATGAGACCATGCCTGTGCCGCAGTCAGTCCCAGCAACTGTCACGACGACTGCCGCAGCGGCAGGCCTCACCCTGACACCGGCGGCCATCAGGTCAGTGGTGCCGGCCCCGCTTCCGGTTGGAGCGGCGTTGCGGCTGCCGGTGTCAGTGACGCAGCCGGTGGTTCATTCGCTGCCCCTGCTCAACGGCCCAATCCCGATCATCAGCCATCGATTCGCTGCCGGGCCGACGACAGTGGCAGCGGCAGCACCAGCGACTCGACAGCCACCCGCCGAGAGGCACCGGCCAGCGGCCGAGAAACCCCGCACGCGCATTCAGGCTCCGGGGGACGTCGTCAAACTGTCGGAGCGGCTCTTCTATCTGCTCCAGCCCGATCTGGAGACGCTGCTGGCGGGATGTCGGGTCGGCTTTCCGCATGAGCCCTTCCCGTTTCAACTCAATGGCATGGCCTTCCTGCTGCCCCGGGTCGGGGGCATCCTGGCCGATGAGATGGGACTTGGGAAATCGATGCAGGCGATCTCATCGCTTCGGCTCCTGATTCGGTCCGGCCAGGTCCGGCGGGTGCTGGTGGTCTGTCCGAAGGGCCTGGTCTCGAACTGGGCCCGCGAACTGTCCGTTTGGGCTCCAGAACTCGTGGTCGGCGTCATCGAGGGTGACCCGGAACGCCGCCGCTGGCAGTGGACGCTTCCCGATGTGCCGGTGAAGGTGGCCAACTACGAGGCGGTGGTGCGAGACCGCGATGTTGTGGCGGAACTCGGTCTGCAGTTCGATCTGGTCGTGCTTGATGAGGCCCAGCGGATCAAGAACCGGTCGAGCCAGACCAGCGAAGCGGTCTGCACGCTGCCACGACAGCGTTCCTGGGCGCTCACCGGCACGCCGGTTGAGAACCGCGCCGAGGATCTGGTGGGCATCTTTGAATTTGTGGCCCCGGGCCATGTCCACGAGCGGATGTCGCCGAGAGCCCTGGGGGCTGCTGCTGCTGACTACGTCTTGCGGCGGACCAAGGACAAAGTGCTCGAGGACATGCCGCCCCGCCTTGATCGGGACCAGCACATCACCCTGACGCCGGATCAGCGCGAAACCTATCGGCGGGCAGAAGAAGAGGGGGTGCTGAGGCTGTCTGACATGGGGCAGGAGGCAACCATTCAGCATGTCTTTGAGTTGGTGCTGCGACTCAAGCAGATCTGCAATTTCGACACAGCCACCGGTGCCAGTGCCAAGGTGGACTGCCTGGAGGCTGAACTTGAGGAGGTGCATGCCAGTGGCCGCAAGGCGTTGGTCTTCAGCCAGTGGGTGGAGACGCTGGGCTGTCTGCGTGACCGGTTGGGCCGGTTTGGGGCGCTTGAATACCACGGCGGCATGTCGACGGCTGCCCGCGACGCAGCCATCGAAACTTTTCGCAACGACCCCCGGCACTCGGTGCTCTTGCTCTCGTACGGTGCGGGAGCAGTCGGCCTCAACCTGCAGTTCTCACAGTACGTCTTTCTGTTCGACCGTTGGTGGAATCCAGCGATTGAGGATCAGGCCATCAATCGGGCCCATCGCATTGGGGCGGCCGGTGCGGTCACGGTGACAAAATTCCTCTCCGTTGGCACGATTGAAGAGCGGATCGATGAGGTGCTGGCCCGCAAGCGGAATCTGTCAGACGTAATTCTATCCCAGGCGGAGCCTGCCGCTGGCAGTGGCATGTCGGCCGCCGAGATCTTTTCGCTCTTCGGCTTAAAGGCCCCGCAGCAGGCAGGCCGTCGGGCAGCCTGATGAACTACGCTGGCCCCGTGACGTGGGTGAGGGATGGTGCGTCATGGCGGAGGCGATAGGTGGTGCCCGGTTCGCGGGCTACTATAGGGGGAGAGGTGAGCAGGCCCGTTCTGGGCGTCGGCGGTCGGGTTTTTCATGAATGTGTTGTATGACTTTGATGTGCTGGTAATCGGCGGCGGTCATGCCGGTGTTGAGGCAGCGGCTGCCGCAGCCCGGCTCGGAGCGCGGACCGGCCTGCTGACGGCCAACTGCGACACAGTTGGCCAGATGAGCTGCAATCCGGCAATTGGCGGCGTGGGCAAGGGGCAGCTCGTGCGTGAGGTCGATGCGCTGGGCGGGCTGATGGGGCAGGCGATCGACGCCACCGGCATTCAGTACCGGGTGCTCAATCGGTCCAAGGGGCCGGCGATGCACGGCCCCCGGGCGCAGGCTGACAAGCGGCTCTACCAGCTGGAAATCAAGCATCTTGTAGAATCGACGCCGAACCTCGTCCTGCGGCAGGAAACGGTTGAGGGGCTGCGGTTCGAGCCGGTGGCTGACGTCGGTGGGAACAGCCCGCGGTTTCGCATCACTGGTGTGCTGGCCCGTGGCGGCGTGGAATACCGGGCAGCGGCCGTGGTGTTGACGACCGGCACCTTCCTGCAGGCGGTCATGCACACCGGGGAGGCGCAGACGGCCGGTGGGCGGGCGGGCGAGGGAACCACGGCCGGGGTGAGTCGCTCACTGAGTGAACTTGGTTTTCGACTCGACCGCTTCAAGACCGGTACGCCCTGCCGGCTGCATGGTGCCACCATCAACTATGCCGAGTTGCAGGAACAGCCGGGCGATGAGACGCCGCAGCCATTTTCATTTTTGACCGATGGAATCGACCGCAGTCAGCGGGTCTGTTGGATCACCCGGACCACGCCAGCGGTCCACGATTTGATCAGAGCCAATCTCCAACGGGCCCCGATGTACAGCGGTCAGATCGACTCCCGGGGGCCCCGGTATTGCCCCAGCATCGAAGACAAGGTCGTCCGCTTTGCCGACAAGGAGAGCCATCAACTTTTTCTGGAGCCCGAGGGCTGGCGAACCCACGAGGTCTACGTCAACGGCATCTCGACCAGTCTGCCGCGGGATGTCCAGGATGCCATGGTGCGGCTGGTGCCGGGGCTCGAGCAGGCAGAGATCATGCGGTACGGCTATGCCGTCGAGTATGACTACGCTCCACCAGATCAACTCACCGCCAGTCTGGAGAGTAAGCCGGTCGCCGGGCTGTTCCTCGCCGGGCAGATCAATGGCACCACCGGCTATGAAGAGGCGGCAGCGCAGGGCTTGCTGGCCGGAGCCAATGCGGCCCGTGGGCTGCGGGGTGAACAGCCGCTCCTGCTCGGTCGGGATGAGTCGTACATTGGTGTTCTGATTGATGACCTGATCACCCGTGGTGTGGATGAGCCCTACCGCATGTTTACCAGCCGCGCAGAGCACCGGCTTGCCCTGCGGCACGACAACGCCGATCGGCGGCTCACCCCGATCGCTGAGCGGTTGGGGCTGGTCGATGCAGACCGAGCCAGCCGGCTGGCCCGCAAGAATGCGGCGATTGAGGCGACCCTGATTCGCCTGGCGAGTCATCGGGTTGCCGGGGTGAGTCTGGCTGACCGGCTCAAGCGGCCAGAGGTCGGCTGGGCAGACTGTGTGGCAGCGCTGCCGGAACTCGCCGGCGTTGCCCCTGACGTTGCCACGCAGATCGAAAATGACATTCGGTATGCCGGCTACCTCAAGGTGGAGAGGGAAAGGATCGAGCGACGAAGGCAGCATGGCGAGAAGCCGATTCCGGCAGGGTTTGACTACTACGGTGTCCGGCACCTGCGGGCCGAAGCTCGGGAAAAGCTCGAACAGATTCGGCCCCGCACGCTCGATCAGGCCAGTCGGGTCAGTGGTATCACCCCGGCCGACCTCGCCCTGTTGCTGTTGCATCTGGACCGCTAGGTGGTGGCAGAGAAGGTGGCCTGCTCGCCACGGCGTGGTGAATGTCTTGGGGAACCTGAAGGGCGTCTGATGAAAATTGTTCAGATCACCGCCGGGGCCGGGGGCAGACTCTGTGGCTCATGCCTGCATGACAACACGCTGGTGCGAGCGCTCCAGCAGCGGGGGCGGGATGCAATTCTGGTGCCGGCGTATGTGCCGACCACAACGGATGAAGAGAACGTTGCGGAGCCAACCGTGGTCATGGGTGGGGTCAATGTCTACCTGCAGCAGGTGATCCCGCTCTTTCGGCACACGCCGCGGTGGCTCGATCGGGTCTTCGACCAGCCCGTCCTGTTGCGCTGGCTTGCCGGACGAACCGGGCAGACGCGGCCAGCTGACCTCGGCCCCCTGACCGTATCAAGCCTGCGGGGAACGTCAGGCCATCAACGGAAAGAGGTCGAGCGGTTGGCACAGTGGCTGGCCCGTGAGGTGCGGCCCGATGTCGTGCAGTTGTCAAATGCCTTGCTGCTCGGGATGGCTAATCGCATTCGGGCGGTCACCGGTGCCACCATCGTGGTGAGCCTGTCGGGAGAAGATCTGTTCATTGAGCAGTTGCCCTCGGGCGATCGTGGCCAGGTGCTGCAGTTGCTCAAGGAGCAGGCCGCCGCTGTCGATCGGTTTGTTGCCTTCAATGCCGCCTACGCGGAGCGGATGGCGGAACTTGTGGGCTGGGACCGCCGTCGCATCACGGTGATCCCGCATGGCATTGACCTGCAGGGGTTCCCAGCGAAGCCACCCGACCTGGCTGCCCGGCGGGCAGAGCGGGGAGGCAGCCAGCTCCTTGGCTATCTCGCCCGGGCCTGCCGTGAAAAGGGACTCGATCAGGCGATCCGGGCGATTGGGCTCCTTGTCGAGCAGGGCTACAACGTGGAACTGCTCGCTGCCGGGGCGAGTGTGCCGGCGGAGGCTGCCTATCGAGCCGACTGCTGGGCCTTGGCCGAGCAACTTGGGGTGGCTGATCGTGTCCGCTGGGCCGGTGAGGTTGATCGGGCGGGCAAGATCGAACTGCTGCAGGCGGTCGATCTGTTTGTCATGCCCACGCCAGTGCCGGAGGCCAAGGGGTTTCCGGTGATTGAGGCGATGGCCGCTGGCCTGCCGGTGGTGGCCTCTGGCGCCGGGGCCTTTCCTGAGTTGCTTGGCATCCAGGCAGCAGACCCGGCTGGGCTCGTGCATGCCATGGCCGATCCGGTCGCGCTCGCCCGAGTTGTCGCCGAACTGCTTGACGATCTGCCCCGTGCGCAGGCTTACGGTGCTGCCGGGCACGCCCGCGTGCGGCAGTTGTATGACGCACGCGACATGGCTGCCGCCCACGAGCAGTTGTACGAGGCCCTCCGCGCCACGTGAGGGAAAACGCTTCGCGCGTTGTTTGGCGACGTACACTGTCTCGCCTCGCGGCTCAGGTCTGCGTGGCCGCATGGTCACGCGGCGGTGTCGCTCTTGCCCTTGGTCTCGGGGAACAAGAGTGACGCCGCGACGCTCGTGCCGATCAGGGCGATGATTACCAGCAATGACGCCCAGGGGGGCACGAGGTGGCCTTCGGCGTGGGCGTCCCAGCCACCATAGGCCGCCAGCCATTCGCTGTGGTGAGCTGCCTCGGCAATCATCTTGCCGCCGACAAACACCAGGACGGCGGAGAGCCCATAGTTGAGAAACCGAAACAGATCCATCACCCCGGCCAGCAGAAAATAGAGAGCCCGGAGGCCGAGGATGGCGAAGACGTTTGAGGTGAAGACGACAAATCGAAAATAGTGGGCCTGCTGATCGACGACCCCGAAGATGGCTGGCACACTGTCGACCGCAAAGAGGACATCGGTGCTTTCCACGACCAGCAGCACGAGGAACAGCGGCGTGGCGACCAGGCGGCCTCCTTCACGGATGAAGAACCGGTTGCCTGCCGGGGTTGTAGTGACCGGGATGAACCGCCGAAAAACCCGCAGCAGCATGTTGTCTTCGGGGTGAACCTCTTCGCTGGTGAACGCGAGTTTCAGGCCAGTGTAGACGAGAAATCCGCCGAACAGCCAGAGGATCCACTGGAAGCGTTCAACCAGTTCGGCCCCCACCAACACGAAGGTCAACCGCATCAGCACCGCTCCGAGGATTCCCCAGAACAGCACTCGATATTGATACTTCAGGGGCACGCCGAAATAGCCGAACACCACCGCGAACACAAACACGTTGTCCATCGACAACGACCACTCAACGAGATAGCCGGTCAGGAACTCGACCGCTGCGGCACTGCCCAGCCACCACCAGATCAGCCCATTGAACGACAGGGCGAGCGCTGACCAGATGCACGTCCAGAACGCACTCTCGGAGAGGGAGGGCTCTTTGGAGTGCTTGTGAAAGACCGTCAGGTCAAGGACCAGCAGGACAGACACCATCACGGCAAAGGCGGCCCAATGGATCATCCTGATCGGACCGTCAGCGGTGGGCACGGTCGGATGATCGACTGCTGCGAGGAGCGTCGGCAGGCCTGTGCCGAGCATTGCCAGGGCAGCGGAGAAGGCAGCGGCTACGGTGAGCACGGAATCCTTTCGATGAAACGACTGGAAGAGGCCGGGGCGTCCCGAGGAAAGAATCCTAGCAGACGGCAGGCAGGCTGATCAGTCCTGACTGCGGCCTGCGGCCCGCACAAAACTGGCGGTCATGGCCTTGAACACATGGTGCAGCCGTTCCCAGTCGCGGTCTTCTGCCTGGCAGAACAAGACGTAGCAGGTGGCAGGGGTCTGCAGACAGCGAATGGTGGCCGTATTGGTGAGGTCGAGGCAGTAGAAATTCAGATCGGCTCCCGTAAGGGGCTGGCCAAAGACCTCGTCTGCTGCCGGTTCGCTGTCGAGGGTGGGGTAGTCCTGCCGCATCTGGGCGACGGCCGCTTCAGTCAACTGGGCCGGATCGCTGTTGCCCGGTTGGCAGTTGATGGACCAAAAGGCCCCCTCCGGCGCGGAAACGGTGACCTCAAGCCCGTTCTCGCCGCCGACGGTCTCAACGGTCCAGTTGTCGGGGTAATCAAAAACAATGCCGCTGCGGTCAAAATGCATGGCTGTCAGGGAGGCTCTGGGG
>WTHB01000095.1 GCA_011523305.1 Planctomycetaceae bacterium
AGCTGGTATTGAGACACGGTTGGGTCGTTCACCGCCAATCCACGGAATCGCATGAAGCCCTGCTGGAGGGAGGTGCTCCAGACTACGTCGCCCAGACTCCCAGGTGTCTCGAGGTCGGCTTGGCTGGCAATGATCGAAGGATCGTCACTCGCCTTCGTCCAGGCGGCGGTTACGGCATCTGAAGCTTCGTCGAGCAGTTGGCTACGCGATTGGGTGAGGGTGAGGGTGAGGGCGGGGCTGACTTCGGTATCGGGGGCCCCATCTCGCGGTAGCCCGAACTCCTGCCAGATGAGTAGCCCCGCGAGACACGCGGCCGTCCACCAGCCTGCTGCGCTGAGCCACGACCGATCGGGAATCTCATGAGTGGCTCGATCAACTTTGCCATCAGCTTCCGGCCGCGGCTCGACTGCCTGTGGAAGGTAGGCTGGTGCCTTGTGTTGAATGGTACCAGTGAGGTCGGCAGGTAAACTCGTAAGTTTGGTCCCGCTGCGGGATAAAAAAGCGAGTTCTGCTGCTGCTGCTGCGAGTTCCCAGTCAGCCGGGGCTGTTCCAGGGGCAGCCGCTAATAAAATGTCTTCATCTGTTTCGTCGAAACTGCTCATGAAGAACTCCTTTCTGCCGTGGTTCGGCCCTGGCCAGAGTTGTCCTTCAACCGAGTGCGGCTGGCCAGTTTTTTACGCAGACTGTCCAGACCGCGGCGGATGTGTGATTTGACGGTGCCGAGCGGCAGCCCTGTCTGCTTAGCGATGACCGAGTGCGAGAGGCTGTCATAGATGGAGAGCCGAAGCACCTGCTGTTCCTCGGGCTTCAGCCGACTGAGGTGCTCATCGGCAATTTGGGCTTCCTCACCGAACTCAAGCCGCTGACCCACGGCGGCACTATCTGTGGGGTCGGCTACGTCCGTTGCCATCGCTTCATCGAGAGAGACCACCGCTTGTTTTGCGGTGCTCCGCCGAATTCTGTCGATAACCCGCCTTCTGGTAATCATCGCCACGAACGTAATCTCCTCGGCCAGCTGCGGATCGAATCGGTCAGCCGACCGCCACAGATCGATGAATACCTCCTGCACTAAATCTTCAACGTCTTGCCGGTTCGCAAGTCGTCGCCGCACAAGCGTCCAGATCAGGCTGCCATACCGCGAGATGCATTCAGGTACAGCAGACTGATCACCGACTGCAATTCTCGGGAGAATCAAATCTTGCAAAACGGACCTCAACGTTCGTTGCCATCATCAGTCACAAGCATGATGTTACCTCATCATTGCCTGTCGTAGGACAGCCAGAAAGATTAACGGCGGGGTGGGTCGAGGCCCACCCCGCCGAAATCCTTATGACGGCGAGTTCTCTTTTGCCGTCAGTTACTTGCCTTCTGGCGGCAGAATCACTGCATCGATTACGTGGATCACGCCGTTGCTCGTCTCAATGTCGGTCTTGATGACCTTGGCGCCATCGATCATTACTGTCCCATCAGCAACCTTGACCTTGGCCTTGGCACCCTGAACCGTGGGAGCTTCGGTGAGCTTGACGACATCTGCAGCCATAACCTTGCCCGGCACGACATGGTACGTGAGCACGGCGACCAGCTTCGCCTTATTCTCCGGCTTCAGTAACGTTTCTACCGTCCCCGCCGGTAGTTTTGCGAAGGCCTCGTCAGTGGGAGCAAAGACAGTAAAGGGGCCCTCGCCCTTCAATGTCTCGACGAGGCCAGCAGCCTTCACGGCTGCTACCAGCGTATTGAAACTGCCTGCACCGACTGCAGTATCAACAATATCTTTCGACTCGGCCTTGTAGGCCACAGTCTGGACGTGGGCTTTGGCTCGGGCTTTCTGTGCGGCAGCCAGCGGGCATTCGCCAGCAATAGCGGTCGATGAGACCGGCAAAATGAGAACTGCTCCGAGGGCAAGGTGAAACATTGAGCGACACATGAAAAGTCCCTTTCAAGAGGGGGGGTAAGTGAGGCGTTTGGCGACCCAAGCCGCCAGTACTGCAGTATTCGTAGGCGCATCATGTCTGGATGCAAAAAAATTTGTTGGTTCTTGAGAGGAATAGAGGTGCCAATGCCCCTGCCCCCTCATGGATTCCACGTGCCGTGCTAGGCCGTCTGCTGCGAGTTAGCATTCAGCGATTTTCAGCCAAACGGCCCGAGGACAAGTCCGGCGAGGAGATAGTGCCGGGTACAGCCTGACTAGCGCAGAAAAAGATCGCTTTTCACAATCTCGACAATGAGGGTACGGATTGGGTAGTCGTTCGCTGCAGCAGCAGACATGATCGCATCAACTGCACCGCGATCATCAGGCTGGAGGGTGCGTCCCAGCGCATGAGTGAGCAACTTACTGGTGAGGTTCCGGACAAAAAATGTTTTCTTGGCTTCAAGTTGTTTGCGAAACTGCCTAAAGTTTAGAAACGTATCACCCCACGGCAGCGTGCCACTGCTATCGATCGTGGTCTTGTGCTTGCCTGTCCCGTAGAAACGTCGATGCTGGCCGATTGGATCAAACTCTTCCCACGCAAAGCCGAGTGGGTCGATCTTATAGTGACAGCGATTACACGACGCTGAACTCCGATGCTTCTCGAGCAGATCGCGCACACTGGTGGCATTGCGAACGTCAGGATCAAGGGCAGGTACATCGGCCGGAGGTGGCGGAGACGATATTCCTAAAACTTTATCGAGAAGCCAAACGCCACGGACTACTGGTGAAGTTTCAATGCCATTGGCCGAAACCGTCAGGACACTTGCTTGGCCAAGAAGCCCACCACGTACCCCGTCTGTAAAAGTAACTCGGGCGAAGTCATTTGCTTTTCGTGGTGAAATTGCTGAGTCGATACCATAAAGAGTGGCCAGTCCACGGTTTACAAATGAATGCGTTGCCGTCAGAAACTCGGTGGCCGACGCATTTCGGTCCAGCATGTCGGAGAAGAATCGTCGAGTCTCTTCTCGCATCGCCGACTCGAGGCTTCTTTGGTAATAGATTTGGTACGTCTTTGTATCAGGCGGCATCGATCCGAGTGAACGCAAATCGAGCCAGTTGTCGAGAAAATCGTTCACAAACCGTGTGCGAGTAGGACTCTGTAAAAGTCTGCCGGCTTCTTGAGCTCGCTCCTCAGGCTGAGACAGACGGCCTTGTGAAGCCCTGGTGGAAAGCTCTTCATCAGGCATTGATGAGCTTAAGAAATAGGAAAGCCGCTCCGCGATAGCGTAAGCGTCAAGAGGAACTGCCTCGGTATCTTCTGACCTCAAATAGAGAAACTCGGGCCTACAAAGAATGTTTTTGAGCGTTGCCTTGTAAGCCTCGTGAGATGAGTTTCCATGTTCACGCTGCAGGTCATAAAACCGAATCAGCTGAGCCAGCTCCTCCTTGGTTATTGGCCGGCGGAAGGCAGTCGACGCAAACTGAGCGATAGGCCGCTCTATTTGTTCGGTTTTCAAAAATTCTGTGGTCTCAAGAAGCCTGCGGGGGGATTCAGGTTGGTTTGAATTGTCACGTGGGAGCGGGCCACGCATGCGAACCTCTGCTATACGTATCTGTGGGATTTTGCCATTCCGCAGTGACCATAAAAAACGCTCTGAAAAGTTTGGTGAGTTCTGAATAGTTTCGGGCACGGCATCAGCATTCCTCGCTCGTATTCTACTGAGCAAGGCTCCGCGAACATCGTGCTGTCCGTTTTCAAAGGTAAAGCGTGGCGTGAAACCTGCGCTGAGCGGAATGCGAAATGGGTACCAACGCGTTTGGTTGTCCACGAGTACGTGTTCGGCAAGAAGGGGCTCGATCGGAAGCGAATGGTAAAGGTCTTCGCTTTTCGTATCGCCCGGCCGAATGCCCAGCCTGTAAGGCTCTGCCAGATCAATGTGAAACGTTCCGGGGGTTGCGAACGGAGTGTCGCGATTGAGCGCCGTTGCCCGTACTCGTATTTCATACATCCCGTCAACAGGGACACCATTGGAGAGTCTGTCGAGAACACCGTAGGCTGCAAAGGAAGGGTCGCTATTTGGATTGTCGTAGAGAATCATTTCATGATTCTCGCCATAAACCTTATGGAAGCGATTTTGAAGTTCATCCTGTGCTTGAAAAGGCGGTAGAAAATTCCACTCAATGGGTGTCACGTCTTCGAGATTTGCAAAAGCCTTTTCAACGCAGGCGTCAGCAGCTTGCAAGTACTTTTCGAGAAGAAATCCAGATGTCGTGAGTGCGGTCGTGTTGTTGTCAAAGCCATCAATAAGTTGGTCGGCTGGAAAGTCTGTTGTCGGGTCAAACATGGTCATGTCGATGTCAAGCAGCTCACTCACGGTGTTTCGGTATTCGCGGCGCGATAGCCTGCGGAGTGTTGCTGAGGGCTTTGTGCGAGCCATGGTTCTGCGCTTCTCAGACAAAATCTTTGAAAGCAACGCAGAGGCTTCTTTGCGACGCGAGTTTGAAAGTTCACTTCCATCAGCCGGTGGCATTGATCCAAGCTCAAGCTGATCAGCGATTTCCTGAAGCGCCGCCCTGACGGTGGACGTGTTTGTGGTGAGGTCAAGCGTTTCGAAGTTTCTGTCGCCTGCCGGCTCGTCGCCGGAATGACAGTCGGTGCAGTGTTGGGCGAGAAATTTTTGAATGGGGGCTGGTGTTTCGGCAAAAGCCAAGCCCCAACTAAGCAGTGACAAAATGCCGATGGTCCAGCTGCTGCATTTGGCTGCTCTCATCGTCAGGCCAACCCTCGTAGGGTTCCTGTGCTTTTGCCAAAGCGGTCGACTTCAAGCCCCAACTGCTGAAGTATCGAAACAAACAGATTGCAAAGAGGCGGTCTATTTGAACTATCGTCCGTGAAGCGAATCATAGAGCCGTGCTCAAATCCGCCACCGGCTAGTACCAATGGCAAATTTTTGTTGGTGTGAGTGTTGGCGTCACCCATGCCACTACCAAGCAGAACAGTCGTCGTGTCGAGCAATGACCTTCCATCGTGATCGTTGATGCTCGCAAGTTTCTCGATAAACCGGGCAAAGTGTTGAATTTGATACGTGTCAAGTGTAATCAGTGCCTGAATGTGTCCCTCGCGCTTGCCATGATGAGACAAGGCGTGGTGATCACCTTGAATGCCAAGATGGGGTGGCTTGAATGCTCCTCCTATTTCCAGCGTCGCAATCTTGGTTGAATTTGTCTGAAGGGCGAGTGCAATGAGGTCGTAGATCAGCGGTAGATCTTCAACCATGTTTGTGTTCTTGGGTTGAGGGAACGGTGCCTCGGGCTTTGGAATATCAAGCCAGCGGCGTCGTGCTTGGACTCGTTGCTCGACGTCTCTTACAGCAGAGAAGTATTCCTCAAATTTTCTTTGGTCAGCAGCGCTCAGCCGCGAGCGAAAAGACTGCGCATCCTCGCGTACTGAATCAAGGATCGAAGCCTGATTCGCCAGGCCTTTCGCCGCTGCAGCGCGGCCTTGCTGCCCGACTTGCTCGAACAAGACTCGATAAAGTGACGACACGCCTTCAATCGGTGGAACCCGGGTGCCGCTGCGTGTCCACGAAAGTTGGCAACCGCCGTGTAAGCCAGTTGAATCGCCGATTGCTAGCGATGGAAAGCGAGTTGTTGCGGGAAGTCGCTCCGCTGCAAACTGGTCGAGTGTGATGTTTTTATCCGGCATGGTAGCGGCTTCTTGCCGTGTAATACCTGATAGAAATGAGTGGACAGCAAAGTGCCCACCCTTCACACTATGGTCCAACCCCTCCAGTACGGTTACAAGATTGCGGACGTCCTCAAGTGGCTTGGAGGAGGTTCCAAAGGCTGGATTGCGTTCTCGTGAATCGGTTGTGCTGTTTGTTTTGTTCGTTGAATGAACTTCTGGCCAAAAGGCTTCAGGATAGAAGCCAAGTAGATTGCCGACGCAAACTAGCCTTGTAGCCTTCGCCGTACCGTGAGTCGCAGAAGTAATTGAGCCCGAACTTTGGCGGAGCGATTCAAAGCACGGAAGGGCAAGAAATGCACCCGTGCCCCTCAGCCAAGTGCGTCTATTTATTGCCATCGTAAATGGTTCTTTGGTTTGCACATTGTGCTGAAAGCAATTTCGATAGCCTTCAGCAAAGACATAACGTCCAGGACTGCTCCAATCTTACGGTTACTTTCTTCGGCTGGCAGCGTAACCGGACAGCGATGACAACGTTCAGATCATTTTTAGTCTACGTTTTGGAGATGCTTTTGGAGACAGGTTGGCAGTCCATTCCGAGGAAGTGAGCTATTTACGGGTTTGTAAGGAAAGGCTTTTGTTTGCCGGAATCACGATGAGGGCCTGAACACGGCCAAGACTTTGGCCTGTTCATCGGTACGTGGAAATCAGGCTTTGACCAATTCTGCAACCTGTGAGTTTGGTTGGCCGTCAGGGGCTAAACTTCCAGCTGTTGTTACCGGCTCGCCTCGCAGTCTTCGAGGTACGCGTCGAAAATGACCTGTGGATGATCCGACGTCGCATTACCACCGGTCATCTCGCCGTTCGTCCATATCATGATGTTCCGACATTCGAAGCAGATGAGTCGATCAGTCGTCGTCTCCCCGTCGATCGTGCGGATTGCGTGTCGAGGATTGAAGCAATCGACGCTGGGCTCTGGATTCCTTCGGGCATCCGCCTGTCCAGCCTCCAGGGCCTGGATGAGTTGAGCTCGATCGCCAGCAGAGGCGATCGAGCATGTCTGCAGAATTTCCCAGCCGTGGAGAAGCTCAGTGCCGTCCGGGATCGGCTCACTCGGATAACGGTCGCCGTTCAGGCGGTAGAGGATGAATTCTCCGGTTTTGAAGCGTTCGAGAAGTTGGGCCAATGGGGCTACGGTTCGGGGCTCACGTGAGCAGCCGAGGAGAACGATGCTGAAAACGAGGAAGAGGGATATTCGCCACATCGTTCCCGGCCTCTTTGTTGAAATGTGAGTGACGATCGCCAGCACTCGATGGAATGTGTGAGGAGCATAACGCACCTATTGGATTAGCACCAGCTCTCGTCAAGGCGTTCCCCGCCAAGTGTTCCTGTGAATAGTGCTCCTTGTGGCCGGCCGAAGTGTCAGGTGCCCGGCGCCACTGGAATCGCGTGGGCTGCAAACGTCTCCTTCGTTCGGCTGATGGTTGCGCCATCGGGAACGTCGGGGTAACTGACCAGAAAGTTGTTCTCATCGATCAGGTTGAGAATGTAGTGGGTTGTCCCCGCAGGAATTCGAGCCGTCACCGTGCCGTCAGCCGCAAGGGTGGCTGGCTCACGGAACCATTCTTCGTGCTTTTTGCCGCCATTGCGGGTGTAGATCAACTGGGCAAGGCGGACGTGAGCCCCATGCTCACGGTAATGGAAGATGACAGTGTCGCCCTGCTGGGTTCCTTCGATGACCTCAGGCACCTTCCGCGCTTCCGGGCCAGCACCGCGGAAGGCTGGGTTGTTGTAGGGATAACTGGCTGCCATTTCCTCGAGCAGTTCGGTCATCCTTGCGTTCATCGCCGCTGCCCGTTTCGGGTCAGTGGAGGCGAGGTTGTCGGCCTCTTCCAGGTCGACTCGGACCTGCCGGCCGTCAGCAGTCGTTTCGTACAGCCGGTAAAGTTCAAGCGGTGCAGTGTCAGGCTCGTGGGCAAAGTTGTAGTTGCGAACAAGTTTGTAGTCGCCAATACGGATGGTGCTTTCCAGGGCGACGCTGTTAGGAAAGTGCCAGATCATGGTGTCGCGGGGGCTTCCTGAGGCATCGGTTACTAGCCGGCGATCAGTCGGATCCTCGCGCAAACATCGTGCAAGGCTCACTCCGTCCAGTTGTTTGTCAGCCAGGGGAGTGCAGCCAGCCCAGGAGAGAATTGTCGGGTAGAAGTCGAGCCCGTTGACCATGACGTCTGACTGTACCCCCTCGGGAATACCCGGCCCTGTGATGATCAGAGGTACCCGGGTGCCACCCTCCATCAACGAGATCTTGCCACGGTCGAGCGGTTCGTTGTCAGTGATGATTTCGCCGGGGGTCTTCTCCATGCCGCCGTTGTCGGAAGTGAAAATGATATAGGTGTTGTCACGGAGTGAATGGCCGGGCCAGCGCGGGTCGGGAGTTGAATCAAGGTAGTCAAACAACTGCCCGACATAGTGATCGAGCTGTTCGACCATGCTGCAATAAAATGGGTTTCGCTGACCCGGCTCGGTCCATTTTTCGGGGTGTTCACGATCGGGTTCAACACCGAGCTTGTGGCAGTATTTTTGCAGCAGCCTTTCGCTTCGTGTGTGAATCGGGGTGTGGACCAACCAAGTCGCGCAGTAGAGGAAGAACGGCTTGGACTTGTGCTCCTGCATGAAGGTCAGGGCATCCGCGGTGTTCTGGTCGAATGGAAACCCGTCATCATCGAGCCGGTACGGATCGTCCTGCTTGTCAGTGGCGAAGCCTGTCAGCCGGTGTGGGGTCATTTTGCGGGTCACGCCCAGATCATGCCGGGACCACTCAAAGCCCTGGTCAGTTGCATCGGGAAAGGCATTGTGAGTGATCGCCATGTGCCACTTGCCGCAGTGGCCAGTTGCATAGTCGTCCTGCTTGAGTGCCTTGGCGAGCGTGAATTCGTCCTCGGGCATGCGACCTGAGTACCACGGGGGCATCATGGCGTGGCCCGTTCTGTGGTGAGGGCGTGGCGGGTTACCGCCGACGACATGAGTCTTCTGGGCTCGAGCCGGGTGGACGCCACTCATGATCGCACAGCGGGTCGGTGCGCAGGTTGGTGCTGGAGCGTACGCCTGCCAGAACATGACGCCTTGTTGGGCCAGCGCGTCGATATGCGGCGTTTCCATCGGGCAGGGCTGGTCGATGTCGTAACAGCCGACATCCTGCCAGCCGAGGTCATCCGTGAGAATCAGGACCACATTTGGCTTTGCGGGACGGCCGTCCGGTGCTGCTGCCCAGGCAGGGCAGGCAATGAGCAGCCAGAGGAGAGCAGACCGAATGAATGGATACGTCATAAGGAATCGCCTTGCGAGGGAGTGATGAACGAGTTCGGGAAGCGGAGTGGAGCGGCTGAGTGAGCGTGCAGGATGACAGCACACGACTGGTGTACGTTATGTGCCGACGTAGCGGGCGATGATAGTCTTGGCTTTGGCGGGCTCTCTTGTGCCGGTCACAATCACCCGCCCATCGGCGAAGACCGAGAGGCTAATGCCCTGCTCAACCTGAGCCCGAATCAGCCAGGGATTGGCAACGACATCGGTCAGTTCACCGAGCCGGTTGGCTAGGCTCGCCAAGTCGGCGGCCGTTCCGGCCTGCGGAGGAAACTGGACGGCGTCCTGACCACAGAGGATGGATGGTTCGCCGCCGCTGCGGCCTTCCAGCCAGGGGTGATCACCACGGCGACAACTGTCGCAACCGGCGTCAGCCAGCGGCGTCAGATCAACGGTCCGCCAGACCGACTCCCAGAGGTCACAGACGAGCAAGCGACTAGCCGGTGGGCCGGCCGTGCCACTGAGTAACTTGAGGGCTTCAGCAGCCTGCACACCTCCGACGACCAGCACGGCGGGACCGATCACTCCGGCGGTATCGCAGGTGGGCAGACTGCCGGCCGCGGGCGGCTCTGGCACCAGGCAGCGGAGGCAGGCCGTTACCCCCGGCAGCACGGTCATGACCCGTCCCTCGGCACCAATAACCCCGCCATAGATCCAGGGAATGGTTTCCTGGCAGGCAAAATCGTTGAGCAGAAACCGGGTCTCGAAGTTGTCGGTGCCATCCACAATCAGCGCCACGCCCGTTAGCAGTCTGGCAATGTTGGCCGCAGTCAGGTCAGCAACATGGGCTGTCACCGTGAGCCGGCTATCAATCTCACGGAGTCGACGGGCCGCCACTTCGGCCTTGGGAATGCCAGCCCGAATATCGGCTTCGGTGAAGAGCAGTTGCCGGGGCAGGTTGCTCCACTCCGGTACGTCGCGGTCGATCAGGGTCAGGCTGCCGACGCCCGCCCTCGCCAAGGCGGTGGCTGTCACACTACCCAAGGCGCCGCAGCCAACCACGGCCACGTGGGAGTCAGCCAGCCGCGTCTGCCCAGCCACTCCTAAAGGCTGGTAGCGAACCTGCCTGGAAAAGCGTTCAGCGTCGTAATGGTCGGTGGACTCCATGCTCAAATCGTAGCACGCCACCACCGTTTCTTCCGCGGAGCAGCCAGGTAGCCGTCAGCCGATCAGGAAGCCAGCCCAGTCCCAGGTGGCGGGAGGGCCGTTGCCGGCAAGTCTCCAACTCGCCAGCGTTCGTTGGAGGGCATCGCAGCCGCTTCGGTCACGTGGGCCCGTGCTGTTCCAGGCCAGGGTCGGCAGCGAGCCCGGCTGCCGCCAACTGGCTGCAGGGGTGTCATTGCTTTGTAGGTGTGCGAGGAGAAGATCGATGGCGGGTGCCGACAGTGGCGGTGGGTTGGCAGTGGCTACCTCAGCAGCCAGCAGCATGGTGCCCGTCTGCGGTTTGAGGTCGACAGTCCTCGCCACGAGCGGTTCGGGCAGAATCACAGCAAGGACAGCGGGGTGTCGGGCCAGGGCCACAACGGTCTGCTCCGCAGCCTGCTGGGTGAGGCCAGGATTGAGGCGAACAAAGAGTGGGTGGCCGTTACGGTCCGCCTCGAGGAGACGCTGCTCCCAGAATGCATTCACCACGCCAGCCTCCACCGCGTCAGGCAGTCCGAGCGTCACCACGGCCACCAGCCCGACGTGGTGGGCCGCCCGCATCTGCGCATCGTGCTCAGCAGTCGTCGGGCCATCACAGGTGACGCCCCGCGGCACCCAGCGGCGGCCATCGAGCCAGAGGGAATGGCCACGCACGCCGAGTCGTCGCAGGCCGATCGTGTCATCAAGGATGCCGACCGGTTTGTCGTCAGCATGCAGATGCCCCTCGAGTCGATAGAGCATGGGAAGTTCCGGGCTCCAATAGGCCGGCTCGGTGAGCACCACCCGGCCGGTCACCCGGGTGGCTGTCGCCTCAGGTTGTTGCCCGACCGTCTGAACTGCGATCCGCACCGGCAGCGTGGTGGCTCGGCTCGATTGCGGCCCCCGGAGCGTTGCCGCAAACGTGAATCGCTTCCCGGCTGCCAGGTCGGCTGGCAGTTTGGCCGTCAGTTCGACCTCCGCCCGAAGGTCATCGGCTCGGCCCAGCCGCACGTCGACCGCGAGCCGAGGCAGGCCTGCCGTCTCATGCTCGCTCGCCACCCGTTTAGTTGCCACCAAACCGCTCCTTGGCCAATTCATTCAGCTGCCTGAGATCGAGCTTTCCTGAACCCAGCAGCGGCAGGTCTTCGATCAGCGAAAAGCTGTCGGGTGCTGGGAGCCAGAGGTTTGGTAGGCCGCGGTCGGCAAGTTGTCGACAGATGGAGGCTGGATCGGGGATTTCCTGGAGGTGCAGCACCACCAGGCGTTCTCCCTTGGTCGGATGGGGCACGGCGGTTACGACCGCGAGCAGTTCCCCGTCGGCTGCGCCCAGAACGGTATTGATCGCCTCTTCGACGAGCATGTGTGGCACCATCTCACCGCCGATTTTTGAGAACCGGCTCTGTCGGCCGGTGATCGTGATGAAACCGTCGTTGTCGAGCCGGGCGATATCACCAGTGCAGTACCAGCCATCTTTGACAACGTCGGCAGTGAGGTCCGGTCGATCGAGATACCCCTGCATAACGTTGGGGCCACCGATCCAAAGAAGCCCTTCCTGGCCAATCGGTAGTTCTGCCTGGCCTTCCCGGTCAGTAACTCTGGCAGCGCAGCCGAGGATCGGCTTGCCGACTGTGCCTTCCCGGGCATCGACCGGTCGACCCGGGACATGTCTCGAGGGAGGCACGTTCGCTGCCACCAATGGAGAGAGTTCAGTCGCGCCGTAGGCCTCTCGCGGGCGGACACCAAACCGCTCCTCGAAGGCGTCGGTCACTTCAGGCGTTAGTTTTTCCGCCGCACCAAAGACCACCTCCAGCGTTGAGAAATCGTCAGGATCGGTCCGGCGAATATAGGTGCGGAGAAAAGTCGGCGTGGCCATTAGCACGGTGGCGTGGAACTCACGGGCCAGCCGGCCAACCACTTTCGCATCGAGGGGGTTGGTGTGGTAGACGACCGCCGGCTCGAGCGTGAGTGGGACCCAGAGCGCAGTTGTATAGCCGTAGGAGTGAAAGAAGGGCAGCACCCCAAGTGCTGTATCGGCAGGGGAGACATGCAGCAGATCGGCGATCGCTCGCACGTTGCTGTCGACATTCTCCACCGAGAGGACCACGCCCTTGGGATCACCGGTTGATCCCGACGTGAAAATGATTGTCAGGACATCGTCTGGGGCAATGCGATCGAGCCCCAGCCGGCGTTCCAGTGCTGCACGCGACAACAGGGTTGCTTCCGTCCAGGCTTGGAGTTTCTGGCCGAGCGTGAGCTGCTGCCGCAAGGCTGCAGCATCGAGCAACCGGTCGCCGACATCGAGGCTCACCCGCGACAGGAATGTGGGGCTCGAAATCACATGGGCAAGTCCGGCCCGTTCAATGCAGATATTAAGAATGGACTGCGACGCGGTGTAGTTGAGATTGACCGCCACGCGGCCCATCAGGGCGAGGGCCGCATTGACGATGGCGGCTCCGGCGGTGGGCGGTAGCAGAACCCCGACCCGGCGTTCGTCTGGCCCGAGCACCCGTTCAAGGACGAGCCGAGCGGCGAGAATGCGGGTGAGCAGTTGGCGGCCGGTCAGTCGCGTGCCGAGTGAGTCGGCCATTTTGAGCCGTCCCCCCGCCTCCCGCAGGCTGCGAATGAGGCGGCGGTGCAGGATGGCAGGAACCGCCGTCGGCCGCGGTGTTGCAGGAAATGTCGGGGCAGATTCCACGGAAAAACCTTCACGGGGCAATTGGGGGCGGGATCGAACGCCTCGGATGCTCGCCTCGTCCGTGGTGTGCGATCTCGCGTTGTCGGAGTCTTCGCCCCCATTAGAATCAGCGTTTTCCTGACTGACCAGCCAGATCCGCCTGTGGGCCCCAACAAAACCGATGCCGAAATACGACCCCGCTGCAATTGAACCGAAGTGGCAGGCCTGGTGGGAGGAGCACGAATCCTTTCGCTCACCCCGCCTGCCAGCAGAACGCAAGGCCTACATTCTCGACATGTTTCCCTATCCCAGCGGGGACGGTCTGCATGTAGGGCACCCGGAAGGCTACACCGCCACCGATATTGTCAGCCGATTCGAGCGGATGCGGGGCACCAGCGTCATCCACCCGATGGGATTTGATGCCTTTGGTCTGCCAGCCGAAGAGCATGCTATCCGTACGGGAACACCGCCACGGGAGAGTACCGAACGAAATATCGCCACGTTTCGTCGGCAGTTGCAGATGCTCGGCTTCAGCTACGACTGGAACCGAGAGATCGCGACCACTGATCCGGGCTATGTCCGTTGGACGCAATGGATCTTTCTGGTGCTGTACGACACCTGGTTCGACCGCGACCAGCAGCGGGGAAGACCGATCGCGGAACTGCCCATCCCTGAGGCGGTGCAGCAAAACGGCGAGCTGGCGGTGGCTACCTATCGCGATAGCCAGCGGCTTGCCTATCAGTCTGAGGCGCCGGTGAACTGGTGTCCGGCCCTGGGAACGGTCCTCGCCAATGAAGAAGTCATTGGCGGTGTCAGCGAACGAGGCGGGCATCCGGTCGTCCGACTGCCTCTGCGACAGTGGATGCTGCGAATCACCGCCTATGCCGACCGTCTTGAGCAGGAACTCGACAGCCTCGACTGGCCGGCAAGCATCAAGAAGTTGCAGCGTGACTGGATTGGGCGGAGCACTGGTGCCGAAGTCGATTTCTTCCTGCCGCCAGCAGGTGCGACTGAGGCGGATGCCGCTGGCGCATTTGAAGCATGGAAGCAGACGCGGAGCGGGGAAGGCTATCCGGAGACGTCACCAGAGGATGTGCTGCGGATTTACACGACGCGGCCCGACACCCTCTTCGGGGTCAGTTGCATGGTCATTGCCCCGGAGCATCCGCTGCGTAGCCAGCTGACGACGCCCGCACAAGCCGAAGCGGTGACTGCTTATTGCGAGGCGGCCAGTCATAAGAGTGACCTCGATCGCACCGATCTGGCGCACGAAAAGACGGGGGTGTTCACCGGGTCGCACTGCCTGCATCCGCTGACTGGCCAACAGGTGCCCATCTGGGTGGCTGACTACGTGCTCGCCTCGTACGGGACGGGCGCGATCATGTCGGTTCCGGCCCACGATGACCGGGACCATGAGTTTGCCACTACCTTTGGGCTGGAAGTCATCACGGTGGTCGAGCCCGTTACCGGGGACGTTG
>WTHB01000006.1 GCA_011523305.1 Planctomycetaceae bacterium
CTGACCTCAGTAAGCACGAGGCCGTGGGTGGAAAAGTGCCGGGTTCGCGTCGGTGTCGATACGTCCACCGACGGCAAGGCCGATGCCTGGAGTGACTGGCAAGAAGGCCGCGAGCAGTACGACTTCATGCCGGGCTTCTCCAAGCAGGTGAAGCGAACGCCAGCAGTCATGGACCTGGCCGCACTACCGTCAGGCCATGGCTTCTGCTTCGAGATCCGGCTCGAGGACACGACGGAGAACACGTCAAAGCCGCTCCTCGATGCCGCTGAGATGCGGTTTGAGTAGAGGACGGAGGGGCCGAGGTGGGTCTCTGTGTTGCCCGTTCTTAAAAAAGATTCTTGTCGTTTACGGCCATGGTCCTTTTTCCCCGGGGCCGAGAAATTCAACCTCGGTGAAGTACGCGCCGCCAGTGTTGTCGTTTCGATCGTGCAGCCACGTTTCAAGAGTTGTCTGGCCACGTTCGAGGTCAACTTCAAACACAGCGGCCTGAGCCCCGGCAGGAATTGAGGCCTCGTAGTCTCTTTCCGCAATCTGGACCTTTGCTCGGACCGCGACCAAGGGTCGGTCTGCCTGTTCCGGCAGCTGACGAAGGCTCAGCCGGTATCGTCCTGCTCGTGTGATATTTACATGCCACGGTCCGGTGACGTGCGGCCTCCCTCTAATTTGGCCAAAATTCCACGGCGGGTTTCCGGTTGGGAGATACCAATCTTGAGAGCAGAGGTGCGTCGGGTTTTCGGAAGGGTTTCCCAGGTCGATGGCAACCGGTGTCATGCGTGGTGAGATAGATTTCCAGAACTCCTCGTACAGCCGCCGCAGTTCAGCAACCGTTTCAGGGTTGTCTGCCGCAACGTCGTGGTGTTGCATCGGGTCACGGTCGAGGTGGTAAAGCCGTTGCCCGTCGAGCAATCGCCAGCGGTCTTTGGCGACGCAGGACGTATCCCAAGGACGCGGAGGGTGCAGGAAGTTCGCGCTGCCGTGCAACTGGGCGATGTAGTGGTCTCGATGGGGAGGGGCGGCAGGGTCTTTCAGTTGGTCGGCGAATGACAGTCCATCCAGCCGAAGCGATGCAGACGTGGAGATGCCGCAAAGGTCAATCAGCGTCGGGAGGACATCAATATGGGCGGAGAGATGGGCCGCGTCGCAACCACCGGTAAGCCCGCCTGCTGGCCAGTGAATAAAAAACGGAACTCGGTGGCCGCCCTCAAAGACAGTCGATTTTTTTCCGCGCATGCCCGCGTTGAATCCGGTGTAACCGCCAGGGGTGACGCCCTTGCCGCCAATGCCGTTCGCCGTGCCGTTGTCTGTCAAGAAAATCAGGATTGTGTTTTCGGCTAGTCCCAGGTGGTCGATTGTGGCGCGGAGCAGGCCGAGGTTGTGATCGATGTTCGCGATCATTCCGTAGAACTCAGCGCCGCCCTTCCAGGTCACCGTTTCTCGATAGGGCGTGCTCCACTTCGGTGCGACACGATAAGGGCTGTGCGGAGCGTTTGTTGCGAGGTACAGGAAGAACGGTCTTCCGTGGTTTTCCTCGATGAATTGCCGAGCTTCGGTGAACCAGGCATCGGTGCAGTATCCATCGAACGATTCGAATATTCCGTTTCGTTCGTAGGTGTCGTCAAAGTAGTCGTTGCCGAAATAGTCAGAGGCTTGTCCGACGCCACCGCAACGATGCCAGACGACATCACTGAACCCCCTGTCCTGCGGGCGGTGGGGAGCGTTGTCGCCCAGGTGCCATTTCCCAATCATTCCTGTGGCATAGCCCGCGTCCGCAAATACGTTGGCGATTGTACGCTCGTCGGGGTGCAGCATCGTGCGTCCGCTGCTGGTGCGATACGCGCCAGTGCGCGCCGGATAGCGTCCGGTCATCAGCGCTGCTCGTGTCGGTGTGCAGAAAGGACTGACGTGAAAGTCAGTGAGTCGGACAGACTCTTGAAACAGTTGGTCTAGGTTCGGGGTTTTGATGACCGGATTGCCGTGGCAGCTAAGGTCTCCGTACCCTTGGTCATCCGTCATGATCAGGATGACGTTTGGGGGCGATGCTTGAAGAACTGCTATGCCATGCCAGCCTTGGCACCACGCAATGAATAAGGCAGGTGCCCAAGCCGCTCTGTTTTTTAGGCTCATCATGCCGAGGTCTCGAAAAACAGCGTGCTTTGCTGACTGAGAGCAGAGCCCCTGCCGCGCTCAGGCAATCGTGTCGAGGTCGTGCAGCCAGGCGCGGATTTCGTTTTCGTACTCACTCGCCAGGCCGCCTACGATCAACTGCCGGTGGAAGCTGGCGGCCCCTTCCCGTTCCATGTCAGCGTCTTCAGCGCTGGGGAAGCGAAGGTCGGGGTCGGCCGCCACGAGTCCACTGCAGAACTTCATCAGCAGGTCGTTGCAACTGACTTCACTCGGCAGGATTTGTGGAAGCCGGTGGGCCAATGACCGCTTCGCCTCAAGCAGGTCGCGGTAGGAGTTGAGCCCGCTGAAAGGCGGCTGGCCGCTGAGCATCTCTACTAACACATAGCCCAGACTGGCCAAGTCAGACCGCGGCGAATGCTCCCGGCCTTCAAGAACCTCGGGGGCGGCGTAGGCTGGCGTGCAGGTGCGGCTGGCGGGCATCGACTGCACTGACACGGCCGAGCCGATGTCAATGATCTTTGCGTTGCCAGTTCGTTTCACCATGATGTTCGAACTTTTTACGTCACCGTGCAGAATGCCAGTTCGATGAAGGGCGGCGAGCGCTGCGAGGCACTCGCGAACAATGGCGATAGCCACTCCTGGCTTGAGGCGCGACTGCCGCGGCCCAGCGGTGACGATCACGTTGTTGAGATATTCCCAGCGTTCGGGGCCAACCCGCGTGCGGGTCTGTTCAAGCAGATCGGGAGCCAGCAGCCGCGACAAATCGTAGCCGTCGATCCACTCCATCTCCATGATCCGAATCCGCCGCTGTTCGACGAAGTTCTGCACATCGAGCAGGTTGTCCTGTTGGAT
>WTHB01000056.1 GCA_011523305.1 Planctomycetaceae bacterium
GGCCAGGTTGACATTGACGTACATGTCGTCGGCCAGCGAAGCGTAGGGCGTCATCGGCACGGTCTCCCGGGGATCGCAACAGAGCGGAATGAGCCGGGCCCACGGTGGGTCCCGGCGGGGTGGAAAGGCAAAAGTATACGTAGCCCGTCAGCCGAGTGTCAAAGAACAAGCACGGCAGCCGAACCACTACACCCGCAGCCGTTCCGGTCATCCGGCCACCGGCCTCGCCACGGCTCAGTCGTCGCTTCGTGAGCCAGCAATCAAGGCAATGAATTCACGATTGCTCTTAAACTTAGCCAACTGCTTGGTTAGCTGTTCCATCGCGTCCACGTGGTGCATGCTGGAAAGCGTCCGACGCAGCATGTTGACCGAATGGAGCGTGTCGGGATCGAGCAGCTTTTCTTCGCGGCGGGTGCCCGACTGCGAGATGTCGATGGCCGGCCAGACCCGACGGTCGGAGAGCTTTCGGTCGAGCACCAATTCCATGTTGCCGGTGCCCTTGAACTCCTGAAAGATCAGTTCGTCCATGCGGCTGCCGGTATCAACCAGCGCCGTCGCCACAATGGTCAGCGACCCACCCTCTTCAAACACCCGGGCCGTGGCGAAGAGCTTTTTGGGAATGTCGAGGGCTTTGATGTCGACACCGCCCGACATTGTCCGACCGGTGTTGCCAACCCACTTATTGAATGCCCGAGCCATGCGGGTAATGGAGTCCATCAGTAGGAAGACATCCTTGCCCGCCTCAGCCATACGCTTGCAGCGTTCGATCACCAACTGCGACAGACGCACATGGCTTTCGACATCACAGTCAAGACTGCTGGCGACCACCTCACCTTCAACCGACCGCCGCATGTCGGTCACTTCTTCAGGCCGCTCATCGACCAAGAGCATCACCAACGACAGTTCCGGATGATTCTGCGAGATCGCCTGCGAGACCTGCTGCAACAACACCGTCTTCCCGGTGCGGGGCGGGGCCACAATCAGGGCCCGCTGCCCCTTGCCCAACGGGGTGAGCAGATCCATGATGCGAGTTGTCAGGGGCTGCTGGCCGGTTTCGAGCCGCAGCCAGGTTTCCGGATTGATCGGCGTCAACTGATCAAAGGTTTTGATCTCGGCATATTGGTCGGGCGACATGCCCTCGACCTCGTCAATTTCCCGGACGCGGGGCCCCTGCTGACGCCGGCCCTGCTGGACCTTCGCCTTAACATAGACACCTTCACGGAGCCGGAACCGATCGATCATCGTCGCCGGGACGAAGGGGTCGGTTCGTTCCCGGGAATAGTTGTTGGCGGGACTGCGAAGAAAGCCATAGCCGTTGGGGTGCATTTCCAGCACGCCCTCACCCGGCTCCAGCGGCACCGGCTCCCCGTTTTCCGAGACCTCCGGTTCCATGTCTGGCGGACGCATGCCCTCGCCTTCCATATCGACCGCACCGGCACCAGCCGCAACCGGACCGCCACCCCCGCGTCGATACCGCCGCCGGCGACCACCGTGTCCTCCCTGCTGACCCCCCTGGCCGCCACCTTGGCCTCCGCCGTAGCCTGACCGACCACCCGATCGAGAACGTCTCCGCTTTGCCATATCGCTGGTTCACTCTCCAGAAAAACAGACCGGCGGGCCCACGGCCACAACCGAAATAACCGCCTCGCCCGGGAATTGCCCGCCGAGGCTCACACACTTCAACTCAAGAACAAGTTCATTCGAGGCCACGGCCATAACCGCCGCGGAATCTGCACGCTTCCATTCGCTGTCGAACCCGTGAAACTGACCCGAACCATGTGGCCGGGACCAGCACCGCCCTGCGTTGCCATATCCGCTCTGTGTTGCCGGCTCCACCGGTCATTCAGAGACGGGCTCCACCTTATTCCGAAGGATGAAAACAGGAGGCCGACCGCAGTCGAACCCATCAGAAGATCTGGGCCGGAACGCACCACAAGTGTGCCGTGTGAAAATCGACGGAGTACCGCAGATTCTTCGAACCGACCCGCCCCTGACAACTCCGCCACAAACGGCGAAACGATCGCAGCACCCACATGGGTCCATCGGGAGCCGCCACGGGCCTCTGGCAGAAACTGCCGGGTCACCCCTGGCGATGTCGCCCACTTCACAAATGAAGCTGAAACGACCCCCGTTCGCTCGATCGCGATACACGGGTATCACTGGATGGAAGTATCTCCAACTGGCCGAGGGCCGTCAAGTAGCCCCTGCGAGCGGCCCTCCGGCCCAGCCTAGCCCCGAAACGCGTAAAAACAGGTGCTCTGCGAAAAACAGCAAATGGAAAAAGCCGATCCAATTCGGTTTTCCGGCAAATCTTCCCTTATTTCTCCGATGCATTTGACCGATAGAACCTGCAAGGGCCGCCTCTCCAGGCGGCTGAGGACCGCTCATGGAGAGGCTGCCACGATGTTCGGATTTCGCTCGACGCCCGACCGCCCGTCCTTCCCCCGCGCAACCGTGACCAGAGCCCGCTGGCGGCAACGGCCTGTCATCCGTTGCCTAGCGGCAGTGGCGGTCTTCAGCGGCGGCATCCTGTTGCCCCCTGCCAGCCAAGCTGCCGCAGCAGCGCCTGTTGCCTGGCACCCTTCGCTGAAGCAGGCCCTGACAGCTGCGGCCAGCCACCAGCGGCCAGTCCTGGTCGTGTTCACCGCCGAGTGGAGCCCTGCCGCCGCCCAACTCAAAAAGCACGTTCTCACCGATCCGAACGCCGCCGCGTTGTTGTCGGCCTGCTTCGAACCGGTGCTGATCGACGTCGATGCCAATCCGGAGGTCACCAGCGAACTGGGCATGAAGCACATCCCGGGAGGGTGTCTCGTCCGGGCTGACGGCACGGTCATCAGTCGCTTTGAGTGCCCGACCGCAACCGGCCAGTTCATCGCCACGGTGGCCCGGCATCTTCAGCAGACGGATAGTGGAGCGACTGCAACCGCACCAGCAGCAAACCTGGCAGGGGCAGTCACCGTGGTCGCCGAACGTGTGGAAGTGGCCAGCGACTTCTCAACCGCCGGCTCACTGCTGGCCGACGCGGCTGCCACCGGCCCCACCAGCAAGTCTGGGACAGTCAGTCAGATTGCCGCCAAGGTCCGTGGCCTGTCGCAGTTCGCTGATGCCCCGGCACCTGTCGCAAGGGCCCCGTTCCGCAGTCCATCGCCGACCCTCGACCAGGCTCCCCTGCCCTCTGCCTACGCTTCCCGTGGACCCGTTCTTGCCCCGCAGACACCCACGTCACAAGCCGCTGCGGCCTTTCCTGAGGAACGTGACGAAGCCGATCTGCTCGCATCCACCCCGCCGTTCCCAACAGCGACCCGGTCGCCACTGCCTGTGATCGCGCCGGCGGCCACCGCAGCGATCGCGGCGAGTACGCAATCTCCACAGCCGACCACACCGGCGGCGACAGCCATCGGCACGGCCAGCCCAGCAATCACCCGACAGCCTGGGCTCGCTACCAGCTCCGCTTCGTCGCAGGCTGCTCCCTGGGCTGCGGAGCCAGCCCGCTTTGCGGCAGCCCCGACCGATCAGCACGCTGAAGCTCCAGCCGCACCGCCCCCAGCCTCATCACGAATGATTGCCACAGTGCCACCGCAGCTCGCCAGCGACGACGCGACAACCGGCGACCTGATTGAACCGCAGAGAACCGCTCCAGAGCAGGCACGGGCCCCTTCGCCCTGGCTTGCTCCCGCCGCCACGACTGTTGCCGCCGCAGATCCCATCGGAACCAGCACACCCGCGGCCGTACCAAGCGCCGCCCCCGCGCGAGCCCCTGCTCCTGCAACCGCTCAGCCTCCGCGGCCCGCGGCTCCGCAGATGGCTGCGGCCACGACAACGACCCAGCCGGTTGAGCCTGAGCCAGCCCCACCAGCCACGACGCCAAACCCTGTGCTCGCTGCATTGCAGAAGCCGTTTAGCATGTTCGCTGGACGAGCAAACGAGCCGCAACAGAAGCAACCGTCCACGCCGGCTCTCGGTCAGACACCGCAACCAGCGAGCGAGACCGTTGCCAACTACGCCAGCCAAACCTCTGCCGAAGAGCCGGCAACTACAGAGACCATGCCGCTTGGACTGGAGGGCTACTGCCCGGTCTCCCTGGTCGAGACCGGCAACTGGCGGGAAGGGCAGGCCCAGTGGGGTGCCCGTCATCGGGGCCGCACCTATCTGTTCAGTGGCCTGGAGGAACAGCAGGCGTTTCTCGCCGACCCTGACCGCTACGCACCGGCCTTGTCGGGAGATGACCCCGTCGTCGCTTTTGATTCTGGCTCCACCGTATCGGGGCAGCGGCAGTACGGCGTGACCTACCAGCAGCGGATCTATTTGTTTGCCTCACCTGAAAGCCGGGCCACGTTTGCAGCCAACCCGCAGCGGTACACCAGCCGTGTGCTGCTTGCCGAGCAGCCGACCAGCACCGGCGGCACCATCCTCCGCTAGGTAGTGGTGTCTCTACTCGGGATTGCTTCTCCGAGGCGAGGCAAACTCCGGGTAACTTCTGCACGGACTGAGATGCAGACAACTTTTCAAAAAAGCCTTAGCTCGCGAGGCACTGCAAGAGGAAGAAAGCCAGGGCTAACCGTTGCTACGGTCAGCCCCCTGCTTCCCAGAACGAGCCTTCCTGCTCCACCTGAGCCTCAAGTTGGATCAACGTCGCCAGCATGGCGGCGACCCGCTCTGGTTGTTCGCCAGCACGGTCAATCCGCTCTCCGAGATCCTGCTCGAGTTGAAACAACAGCGGCGTCTCGCGGGAGGCCCGAAAGCCATAATCGTTTCCGGTTTGCGAGCCGATGCGGACATGCATCTTCCAGGGCCCAACCCGAACAGCAGACGGCCTGTTATCGCGGCCTGAATACAAGAACGCGAACGCTGGGGCGGTCGCTGTCGAGGTCTGGGGCAGCAGGTACGCCCTGATGTCCCGGCCATCAATCGACCGGTCCGTCGGCAAATCGACACCAGCTAGGCCGCATACCGTCGGCAGGATGTCCAGGGTGCTCGCCGGCGACCGCTCAACGACATTGCCCGGGATAGTGCCCGGCCAGCAGAAGATGCCCGGCACGCGGTGGCCACCTTCCCAGGTAGAGCCCTTCCCATCCCGAAACGGGGTGGCGTACCCAACATGCAGCCGGGCTTCGCCGTACTTTGGGTGGCTGGCAGTATCTTGAAACGTGATCCAAGGGCCATTGTCTGACGAGAAGATGATCAGCGTGTTCTCGGTCAGCCCGTGCTCCTCAAGCGTCTGCCGCACCCGCGCCACGCCGGCATCAATCTCTTCCATCACATCACCCAACAGCCCCCGCCGGGATCTGCCACGAAACGCCTCGCTGGCATGGATGCCAAGGTGGGGCATATTGAATGGAATGTATGCAAAGAAGGGAGCTGCTTTGTTCCTGGTAATGAACGAGACCGCAGCCGCCGTCGATCGTTCCGTTAACATCGCACAGACGTCAGCTCTGGACGGCAGGTCCCTGGCAAGAACGGAGTAGCCCTGAATCGGTTCGACTCCGGTGGGATCCGATTGCAGCAGCATAGCGTTACCGTAATCGTGCGAGACATTCGTTCCGAGCCATTCATCAAAGCCGTGGGCCAACGGCAGGGTCTCCGGAACCCGCTGATTGTTTTTATTGGGACTGCCGAGATGCCACTTGCCAAAGATGCCAGTCTGGTAGCCCCGGGCCTTCAACCCTTCGGCAAGCGTGAATTCTTGCGGGTGAAGATGCCGGCCTGCCTGCGGGCCAATGACCCATGACCCCAACCCTGAACGCCCAGGGAAGCGACCGGTCAGCAGCGAATAGCGGGAGGCACTGCACGCTGGCGAGGCGACATAAAACTGGGTGAAACTCATCCCTTCCTGGACCAGCCTCGAAATGTTCGGCGTGGCAATGGTCGGATTACCGGTGTGGCTGAAGTCGCCATACCCGCTGTCGTCGAGGAAGAACAGTACGACGTTGGGGCGATCTCCCACGCCCCTCGCCTGAACAAGGGTCGCTACCAGACTCACCCACGCCAGACAAACCACTCTGCCTAGCACTTGGCAGCAAGAACAACCGCGACACACCATTCCGAGCAGGACGCTCATGGCACCAACCTCTTTCCATCACGCTGACCAACAAACCATCCCTACCTGCCGCACCAAAAGCGCTCAACGGATTCTACAGAGATTTGGCTCGTCCCACACGCGTCCAATTAGCCGGCTCGAGCGACTGCGTTCTCGACATCAACTTTAGGGAAACGAACTGCTCCTCGAAGACACCGCCCCACCGCGTCCCAGTAACCGGCGAGGCAGACCTGAACGGCTGTGATAGTCATGAAACCGTCACAACCCTGCTTTTGGTCTGACACCCCCGCCAACCGATACCCCTCTAGGCCCCTTATATAGGCCCTGAATCGAAAGCCCACGACTCTTCGTTCCGACGAGGCCCACATGCGCAAGCACTCGCTTCTTATCCTTTTCGCCCTCGCCTTTCCCGCCTCCTCACTGGCCAACAATAACCTCCCGGCCATCGACCTTACAGCGCTCGACAGCATCCCGATGATGTCACCTGTACAGCTTGACAAGCCAACCGTTCACCCAATCGCCTACCACCACACAAGCCCACGGCGTTTTTACATCACTGGGCTCTGGGGGCCTTCGTTCGCGAATGTGAACTGGCCAGCCGATTCAACCGAGAACACATCAGCCACAATTTTTACCGCCGGCATTGCTGCTGGCGTCTCATTCGAACGGCAACACGGCCGACTGAGGCTTGAAACCGAGTGGCTTAGCCGGGATTTCTATGGAGCCTACAACGCTTCCCAGCAAGACCGCACACTGCTAGCCAACAACTGGTCTGTCACCGCAAACCTCTGGCGTGACTTCATGTTTACGCAACGAATAGGCTGCTACGGCGGCGGCGGCATCGGGGCCGGTGGCTATAAGCCTGGCGGCGAAAATGCGTCCGGGATCGGGTATGACGAAGCACAATCCGCTTTTGCGTGGCAAGCTGGGGGCGGACTTATCTACGAAGTCAGTGACCAGGTAACGTTTGACGTCAGCTACCGCTACTACCAGCTTGGCGACATTCTTTACTCCCAGAGAAATGCCACCCAGTATTCTGCGAGTCAAGTGATGTTTGCCATGCGGATTTTCGAACCGTTCCGAACGTTGTGGCGCTAGCGTACGCAGCCGGTGCCTCAGGGTCTTCTAGGCATCCATGCAAACCAGGCCTCGGTCTGCGGCACCTTTTCCCGCGCTCCGAGACAGACTTGATTCTGCCCGAGACGACTGTGTAGGCAAACCGGCAGAGGAACAGCCTGTCATTCGCTGGCGACCGCCGGATATGCCGGCGCACAGCTTCGGCTGAAAAGGCCTGCTGCATCTGCACTGTCAATGAACCGCCTGTCGTTTGCAACATGGCTCTGCCTTCCTTCTCAATCCCATCACGCGATGCACCGACGTCTACTCTCTCACCGCTGCTGCCCCCTCCCTGCAGGCCGACCCCGGCTGCAGCGCGCTGTTTTCACCGCCACACTTCTTGCCGTCGCAGGCGTCACGAGCAAACGCCCAGCGGTTGCGGTTGACCTCGAGGCCCCGGTGCGAGCGAGCCTGCAGCGGGTGCCGCTTGGCCAGCTTGTCGAGCGACTCGGCAGCATGACCGGCACGCCGATTGTGCTCGACCGGCGGATCGATCCGACCCAACCGGCAAGTCTGCAGGCCCAGGGCGAATCACTCCGGGACCTCTTGCTGCTGATCGCAACTGACCACGGGGCTGAACTGGCAGACCTGACTGCCGCGGTCTGGCTCGTGCCGCCAGGAGAAGCGGAACGGCTGAAACAGGCCGATCGGCTCCGGCAGGACGCGATGGCCCGCCTGCCTGCGGTGACCCGGGCAAGTCTGAACCGCACGGCAGCCTGGGAGTGGTCTGCTGGAACGACACCTGCCGCCTTACTCACCACCCTGCTTGAGACCGCAACACCCCAGCAGCTCGTCATTGACTGGGAAGACCAGCCGGCTCTTCCCCATGACCACCTGCCCGCTGGCAGCCTTCCGCCGCTCTCCCTTGCCGAGCGGTTTGATCTGGTCGCCATGCGGTACGGCATGCGAGTCAACTGGACCCAGGCAGGACCATCTCAGCACCTCTGCGGACGCCTGGTGCCCTTGCCCGCAGCGTCACCTGAAACGGCTCCCCAACCGGCCCCGCCCCAACCGGCCCGCCGCCCGCAGCGGTCAACTCCACCTGGCACCGCCCGGTTCAGCCTGAGGGTTGCCGCCCCACTGGATGAACTGCTGACAGCCGTGGCGGCTCAGTGTGAACTGACCCTCGCCATCGATGCTGCAGCCCTCCGCGACCAAGGAATTGATCCCAAGACAATCATCCGGCTCAAGGTTCGTGACGTCGACCGCGCTGGACTCCTCACGGCGATCACCGACCCACTGAACCTCAGTTGGTCGATCGCTGAGGGCACGCTGAGGATTCCAGCGGCCGCTGCGGCTGGTGAACTCAGCCCCTGACCACGCCACCGAGTCGCTGCTCGATCCCTTCGCGAATCTGGCCAGCGAACATTGAAGCCATCATCGGCAGATCGAGTTTGACGGTCAGGGCGTTGGGTAGGATCTCAATCTGACCGTTGAACTGCATGCCCATGGAGGTGAACCCAACCTGCAGCCGGTCGGCGGCTTCCCAGTTGGCATCAATCGGCCCCACCTGCTGTTCATACTCCGAGCGAGCCCGCACGAGGGCTGCATCAAGTCGTTCATGGGCCGCCTCAACTCCCAGTGAATGGGGTACCGTGACTTCCAGCGTTTTCAAACGTCAACTCCCTTTGCTCAAAGCTTCTGCGAACCAAGTGCTGCCACCTGCTGGCGTGACACCGCTGCCGGCAGTCCGACAGGCAGCCACCGCAGTCTGAACCAACCGCTGATCGATGCGGCCCAGCCGCCCACCGACACAGACGGCCGAGCGGACCGCGACCGCCAGCGGCCGACAGCCTGCCACTGTAGCGATATCCTCCAGCGGAATCTTCCCGGCGAGCACCAGCCCCAGCCCAAGGCGGGTTGCCTCCCGAATCCAGTCAGCCAGTTCCGGCCGCGTTGCCAACGTAAGCAGCGACCTGCTACTCCGCTTGTCAAAGGTGTCAACGAGCACCAGCGAACAGCCGTTGCGTGCGGCTGCCTCAATCACCATTGGCACCGGCGGTGCGGCCGCCGAAGCGGTATCGGCGTAGGCAACTGGTACCACGGCGATTTCCTCAGGCAGTCGCGACCGCACAGAAGCAAGCCGTGCCGGCCAGTCGCTCTCGACAGCCTCCGAGAGCCCAAATTTTACTGCGGCAGGAAGCCGGGCACAGTGGGGCACCACCGCGGCCAGTCGCTCCACTGCCAACTCGGCCTCCCGCAGTTCACCGCCCGCGAGCGTCCAAAGGCAGCCTAGCGGGACTATTCTCCCGCAGTCGACAAGCGTTTCGGGAGCTGCCATACCAAGGGACCCGGCAGTCGGATCTTTGATGTCGACGATGCCAGCACCACCGGTAACAGCAGCAAACGCCTCACGGGCATCACGGACACTCACCAGCAGCGCCGGACCGTTCATTGACAGCAGCCCTCAGGCGGGCAACTCTGGCCCACCTCGGCAAGGTCAGGGCCAGTTTCACCCGCCGCCCGCTTGGCGACGATCAAGCGGCCATTGATCCGCCGCAGGGTTTCGACCGTGAGAGGCTCGGTCCAGCGGCCGTCGATAACCAGGTAGCCATCCTCCCAGGCGGCCCAGGGACCGCCGCCAGAACGCCTGGCAACAGCGGTGGCCCGTTCAGCAATCCGCACCACCAGGGTGCCCACACGAAAGGCCGCCGCGTCGGCGTCGGCTGGCCCACCACGATGATCCAGCGGCTGACTGCCGAGAAAAAAGACTTCCACCGCTGTCAGTGGTAGCCGTTCGGTGCGGCCAGGACCGAGCCGAACCAGCAGCCTGTCGGCCCCAGCAGACACCGCCGGCCGAAACGCCGCCAGCGTCAGGCAGGCAGACAACAGCGTGCTGAGCCCTGCTCCGCAGGCCAGCCCCACGAGGACCAGGCGAACACCCTCACCGGATCGTCCAGCCGCCACTGCTGCCAGCAGCGTCAAGACCGCCAGCACGACCGTGACGACGGCCCCAAGCCAGGCGAGACGACGGTTCGTTGCCAACCAGACGGTGGTCATTTCGGACGTGAGCATGAGTATCAGATTCACTCCGCGACACCATCAGCACGACGCGACCCCGCCAAAATAGCCAGAGCGACCATCCCCTCAGGAGCCAGCAACACCCCGTCTGCTAGACTCCGGCGAGGATCTCTGGCGGTAGGCGGCCGCTGCGGTCGACACCAGAAGGACATCATGCACGAAACAGCACCATCAACCAGCGGCATTCGTCGAAGTTCCCGGACAACTCTCGCTGGTGTCGGCGTCGCCTTGGGAATCTATCTAGCCGCCCTGCTCGCTGGCGCACCCCAACATGGTCGCGATTTACTGGTCGCGGCACAAGCGAGCCACGGCGAACACGCGGCCCACGGGGCTGGTCAGGAGACCGACCAAGAGACCAGTCATGCTGCCGACCATGGCGACCACGCAACGCCTCGTGAAGCCGATCAGGTTGCCAGTCACGACGATCATGGCGACGAGGCTACGCTGCATGCCGCCGTCCCTCCCCCGCCCGCCTGGGCCGTGACCCCGTTTGTGCTGCTCCTCGGGGCGATTGCGGTGTTGCCGCTGATTCCGGCCCTGGCTCACTGGTGGGAATACAACTCCAGCAAACTGCTCGTCGCCGGATCGCTGGGCCTGATCACGCTCAGCTACTATCTGCTGCTGCACAATGCCGCCATTGAGCAGCATTTCCCGGCCCACGACGTCGTCGCACCGGCCTCATCCGGAGTCTCCTGGGCTCTGGCCGGCACCGTGCTGGCCAACGCCCTGCTGGCGGAATACGTCCCCTTCATCACGCTGCTGTTTGCCCTCTATGCCATCACCGGCGGCGTCCGCATTGAAGGAGACATGCAGGCAACGCCGAAAACCAACACTGCGTTACTGGCCCTCGGGGCGGCCATGGCCAGTTTCATCGGGACAACCGGCGCGGCCATGCTGCTGGTGCGGCCCCTGCTGGAGACAAACCATGAACGCAAACGGGTGGTCCACACCCTGGTCTTTTTCATCTTCCTGGTCTGCAACTGCGGCGGTTGCCTGCTGCCAATTGGTGACCCGCCGCTGTTCCTGGGCTACCTACAGGGGGTTCCCTTCCTCTGGACTTTCTCCCTCTGGAAGGAATGGCTGGCCGTCAACATCACCCTGCTGGTGATCTACTGGGTCTGGGACAGTTTCATCGCCTACCCCGCCGAACGGCATGCCGACCGAGAGATCGACCGGGTCACCGCCCGCTCCCTTCGAGTCACGGGCCTCTGGCTCAATCTGCCCCTGATGGCCGGCGTAATTCTGGCAGTCGCCCTGCTCGATCCTTCCAAGCCGCTGCCGGGACTCGACTGGCATCCGTGGATTTTCCTCCGCGAGGCCGTGCTGCTGGCGTTGGTTGGCTGCTCGCTCTGGTTCGGGGCGATCGAGATCCGCGTCAAAAACGGATTCAGTTACTTCGCCATCCTTGAGGTGGCCGCGTTGTTTGTCGGCATTTTCATCTGCATGCAGCCGGCCTTGGCGTTGCTCAATGAGCATGGTGCCAGCCTCGGCATTCGCTCGCCGGTTGCCTTTTTCTGGACAACCGGAGCACTTTCCAGCGTGCTCGACAATGCCCCCACCTATCTGGTGTTCTTCAAGACGGCCCAGTCCCTGCCGGGTGGTGGCGATCTGGTAGCCGGTGTCGATGCGGGCCGTCTGACCGGCATCAGCCTGGGTGCCGTCTTCCTCGGAGCGATGACCTACATCGGGAATGGGCCGAACTTCATGGTCAAGGCGATTGCCGAGGGGGCCGGGGTGCGGATGCCGAGCTTCTTTGGCTACATGCTCTACAGTTGCGGTGTCCTCCTGCCGGTTTTTGCAGTCGTCGCTTTTTTCTTCCTGTGAGCCACCCCGTGTGGCCGAAACGACTTTTCGTGAAACGTTCTTCCAGCATCTCTGACCACACCTTCATCACAACCGAGTCGCAGTTGGCGGCCTTGGTGGACCGGCTGGCACAGCACGACTGGCTTGGCTTCGATACCGAGTTTGTCTCTGAGCACACCTACCGCAGCCAACTCTGCCTGGTTCAGGTTGCCGCCGGAGGTGAACTGGCGGTAATTGACACGCTCAAGGTGAAGGAACTGGAGCCATTTTGGCGGCTCTTGACCGACCCCGCACGGACCACGGTCGTCCATGCTGGTCGTGAAGAAATGGGCTTCATCCTCCATGCTATCGGCGAGCGGCCGGCCCGGCTGTTCGACGTGCAGGTGGCGGCAGGCCTGGTCGATCACGACTACCCCGCGGGCTATGGAGCCATCGTTCGGCGGATGCTCGGACAGCCGACAAACAAGGGCGAAACTCGCACCGACTGGCGGAAGCGGCCACTCACACATGCCCAGATCGAATATGCCCTGGACGACGTCCGGCATCTGGACGAACTCTGGAAGACACTCACCGGCAGACTGGCCGACCGGGGCCGGATTGATTGGATGACAGAAGAGATGGCAACCTGGATGGACGAGGTGGAGGCCTCGTTCACTCGCAAACGCTGGCGCCGCGTCTCCGGCCTGAACGGCCTCAACCGACGGGAACTGGCAATCGCTCGAGAACTGTGGCATTGGCGCGACAGTGTCGCTGACGCCCGCGACATGCCTCCGAAGCGGGTCCTGCGGGATGATCTGTTGGTGGAATTGTGCAAACGGAAGAATGCCGACCCGCAACAGATCGCCGCAATCCGTGGCATGCAGCGGTCTGACCTCCGTCACATCCTGCCGGCCATCGCCGAGGCGGTTGAACGAGGCCTGTCACTGCCCGATGCCGACCTGCCAGGAGGTGAGAAACACCGCCCGCCGCCTGCACAGGTGAATGTGCTCGGGCAGTTCCTCGCCACTGCCGTCGGTGGCCTCTGCCGTCAACTGGAGATCGCGCCAGCCCTGCTCGGCACGGCCAGCGACATGCGGGAACTGCTGGCTTACAAACTGAGCAACCAAAAAAACATGCCGCCGCCTGCGCTCACCCAGGGGTGGCGAGCCGACGTGGTCGGCGACCTGATCGACGAGCTGCTCAACGGTCGGGCTGCACTGCGGATCAACGACCTGCACTCGCGAGATCCGCTGGTGATCGATCGCCGCGGATGACCGGGCCAAAGAGCCGTTCTCCGAGATGCTCAAAATCGGTGGTGGCATCGACGCCATCAGACAGCACCGCTCGTGCGGCCCAACTCACTAGGGGGCGGGGCACCATCGAAGACTGACCGCTCGCCGACGACGTGCTCTGCATGATGCGGCCAAGCGTTCGCAAGGAAAGCCGCTTTCGCCGCCAGGTCACGTCACTGCGGCCCGCAAGACGTTGCACGCTGCCCACGGCGGCGGCACCCGCAAGTTGTGGCTGATCGGCGTGGAAACATCCCGCGACCGCGACGGTCGCCACCATCACCAGACCGACGAACAACCCCAAGAATCGTCGCGTGATCATAGCCAGAGCCCTCCGTACCCCACGGAACCGGCATCACCCCAACGGCCGGAGGGAACCAGAGCGACTGCTCACAATTCCCTAACAAACCTGATGGTACTCATCGTCGTTCGGGCGGGGCAACGCTGCTTTTCTGGTCTCTGGGCCGCAGAGTCTGCCAGCAGAACGGCGGTCGGGCGGGGCTTTTGGCCCTACTCACGCCCGTGCCGGTGAACAAAAAGAGCCCCGGCAGGTATCGGGGGCGTTTTCTCGGGCAGTGCTGGCCTGGCGGGTACAGGCTATGTCAGGCAGCCTTACCCGCCCTTTCTCGCCAAGCTCCGATACGGATCACAGGCATTCACCGGACTATCTCTCTCAGACAACAACCCCTGAACGGTGGGCTACCACAGCCATCTGAAGACCATTTCAAAAAAGGCGGAGGGCAAGGGATTCGAACCCTCAACCCCTTTCGGGGCATCTGATTTCGAGTCAGACCGCTGGCCAATTCGCATACCCTCC
>WTHB01000189.1 GCA_011523305.1 Planctomycetaceae bacterium
ACCGCCGAGCAAATCGATGACGCTGCCGGCAGCGTCATCGATTTGCTCGGCGGTCGCCGTGCCCGATGTCCTTAGCCGCACGAACTCTTGTTCAGCCCGCTGGAGTTGAGGAATAAACTGGCTGCCAATAGTCGCGGGGAGCGTGTCAATCTGGGCTCGCAGCGACGAAACCTTTTGGGCCAGTTGGTCGAGTTGCCTAATACCCGCGTCCGTGCCGCCGCCGATCTGTCTGCGGGCAGACGCCTCGGCACTTGATCGAAGGAACCCAGCCGGCAGTTGAGTGGCACGGCCCTGGTTCGACAAGAGCGAACTCTCCCGCTGGTCAACCACGAGGAACCGGTTCGCCGCTTCAGCACGTCGCCGGTTGTCGGCTCCCTGAGCATCGTTTATCCTGCGCTCAAGGGCATTGTTGTATTCAATCTGCCGCTGGGTGACGCGGGCCAGCGACTGTTCGATGGCTGTTGTGTCTTCGCCGGCCGCGAGTGCTGCCTCCAGATTTCCGCGAAGGCGCAGAGCCTCGTCGCTGGCCTGACGCTGGGCGGCGATGAAACTGCTGATCTGTCGGTCACCAGAGATCGCAGAGGCGGGGAGGCTGGATGCTTGCCGCTGGAGATCAGCGGCGCGCTCTAATTCAGCGACTGTACCAGGGGCAACGAACCGAAGTTCGTTTCCAGACGCTAGGCCGCCAGTGAGACGGGACTGCTCGGCGAGACGGGCAACCGCATCGGCGGTCTGGAGAACCTTCTGCCGAACTTTCTCAAACTGCCCTTCGGTGACCTGCAAGAGACCGCCACGATTGAATGCGGCTTCAAGGTCTTGAACTTCCCGCTGCGCCGCAGCCAACGCTGGGACGAAAGCCGCTTGCACCTCTGCCGACAGCGAACTGAACGACTTCGACACTCCAGCCAGCGGCTTTGCGACTTGGTCAGAAAGTGACCGAAGTTCCTGCATCTTCCGTGCGGCAGATGCGATCGCGTCTTCGTTGACGACATCAATGACAGCCTTCAGCGTCTTGCCGTCGAGTTCGCCGAGTCCGTCGACTAGGCGGTCGACGCTCTCCGCGCCGGCGACCTGAAGCGCGACGTTGATCGCGCCAGACCCAGCAGACGCCAACTCCCGCAGCCTTGCCTCAAGTTGGCCGATGCCCTGGACGGCCCCCTCTACGCCCTTGAATTGCAGCCGCTGGCTGACAGCGGCCTCCAAGTTCTTCTGAAACCGCTGTATAGGCGTGAGGATGTCTCGGAATGACCTTGAGACATCACTCGATGCTTTCCCAAGCTCGTTCTTTACGCGGCTAGCAAAACTCTTTACCTCCGCAGATGAGGCCCGCAGAGGCAGGTCAAAGCCTCGCGTATTCGCCGAGACTACCGCCGAGATTTTGCCGAGATAACTAGCCATCGCTGCCCTTTCTGGCCTGCATCATTTCCGCAAACTTCTGCATTTCCGCCTCCATTGCATCATTCGCCTGCGGACGCTTGACTGCGACAGGAATGAAGGCGTCCTCCTCGGGAACTCGCTTGTAGTTCCCAGAGGAGGCCATAATGACTCGGCAGATTCGGGCAGTCTGCTGCCACCCGTCTGAGATAGGCCAGCGTTGATCGTAGGCGTGCCATTCGGCCAACTCCTCGCTGTCGATCTCAGCCAGTAGACTCTTGACTGTTTTTCCGAGGGCCAGTGCTAGCCTGAAATAGAACTGTCGCTCTGGCCTTCGGAAGAGTCGTTTCCCAACTGCTCAACATCCTCCGTCCGAAAGGCATTGAGTGCCCAAGACTTGTCGAACAGCCGAGCCAAGACTACCGCCGACTTCTTCCCCAATTCATCCACCTCGGCCTCGGTGAAGAGGCGGTCCCCCTTCTCATCGCAGAGAGTCAAAACGAGAAAGCGCGAGCGGAAGTTCTTCATCTTCTGCTCAGAGTAGGACTCCTCGAAAGAGTCGCGATCGGTGCCAGAGAGCACCTTGATGTAGACCGAGCCGCCCCACTCAGGCACGTCTACCTTATCGAGTTTGTTGTCGTCTGCTGCGAGAATCTTTACCTTGCTAAGTGACATCGTTCAAACCTTCATAGAACTGCCGCCGTCCTGGCGAATTCAATTCCTGTTATCCGTAGTAGTCGGTTATTGTAAAACTAATGGAACCGCGAACGGCATCCCCCGTGGAGGCCGTAATGCTGGCAGACTGGCAAACGACTTGACGTGAAACACCGTAATTAGGCGAACTCAGAGTAAGATTGCCGTATGTGCCAATAAGTTCCTGTGGGTTCGACAGAAAACTCGTCGCCACGAAATCAAGCGATACAGTCCCCGGCGACGTGTCGCCCGTTGGGGCGATCACGTTTGCTCCGAGCAGCGCGGTAGACGCTGTGATATCGGTCAGCTCGGCTTCGGGGGCTTGGACAGTCAGGCTGGTTACTACCGCATTGACCACACCACCACCGCTATAGGCGTATGTTACAGTTGCGCCGTGCGCAGTGAAACCCGCCATACAAGAGCCTCACTAGGCCACGCGGAACGTAGCCTGACCAGAGATCAAGGCTCCAACGGACCCGCTGATTGACGAAGAAGAGACGGTGCCAGTCACGTTACTGTAGTTAAACGTCCCACCGAACGCCATGGAACCAGTCGTTCCGGCTGGGATCACGTTAGTGCCGATGTAGTCAATTGAAATTTCAGTGTCGGTCGCAAAGCCGCCGACATATTCCCGTGATCCACCGGCAGCGATTCCAAGGTGGCTCCCGTCAATAAGATCCTGCGTTTCTGAAATCGAGAACGATGTGATCGTGTACTGGTTGGTGCCAAATGAGAACGTCGTTCCTTGTGCGGAGGTGCCTGCCATTCCTTTGCTCCTTGTTACTCAGTGGCCTCTTGCCACCGTATTTGGTAAAGCTGACGAACTTCGTATGCCGGGGGGAGGGTCGAGCCAGACACGGTTGGGTCGAGAAAATCGTCGACCTCCGACGTAAGTCTCATATCTTGTATTGTAACACCCGCCAACGTGCCGGTGTGACCATCGAGACAGAGGCGAACCTCCTCGGACAGTTCTCGGACGGCGTTGTAATTCCTCGCCCAAGCAGCAATCTGGAGATTTACAACGGGGCGGAAGAGCGGCCCCGCAAGGTCGTGGTCGCGGGTAATGTTGGATCGACGATACACAAGGAACGGCATATCCGCGTTCGTGTTCGGAACGGCAATCGGGTAGACCTGAAATCCGACTATTCTGGCGACCGCTGGGGTGGTCACCAGCCGCAGGAAGACGTGTTTTTCTGGCGAGAGGTACATAATCAGCCTCCGAACTTCTTGAGCTGTTTCTGAAGGCTGCTCATCAGTGCCTGGCGGGCGTTGCTGCCTTGGGCTTGGATGGCCTTTTGCATAGGGTGCTGGGCGTCGACTCCACCGTAAGTATCGCCTGGCCCCAGCGTGTACGGCCTCATGCCACCCTTGGCCTTCGAGTCGGTGGCGAAGTCGTGCGGGTAGCCAGAGCCTTTCTTGGCTTGCCTTGTCGGCTCCTTGAGTGACCCCATTAGGAAGTAGTATCCCCGGTTCATCTTGGCAAAATCGCTGTCTGTGGACGCTCCTGCACGGTGCATCTTTCCGTTAATCATGCGGTGGACGTTGATATACGTTCGCCGGTTTTGGGTGCCTGGGCGACGAGGAGGTGTGCCGAACTCAATCAGCCAAGCATGATTGCCGGAACCGTCTTTCTCGCTTGCACTACCAGTTCCGGTGCTGCGAGGGCCGACCACGCCGACCATTGCATTTTTGTATGTGACGTACTTGTTCTTGACCGACTTGCCAAGGTTGCCGGTGACATCCCTGACGTTGCTCTTGTACTGGTCCGCGATGAGTTTCAGGGCTGGTTTAATTGCGCGCCTCAAAGCCTTTTCGCCGACAGCACCGCTGGCGTCGAATTGCTCTGCGAGCCTGCCGAGCCGCTCGGCCAGTTCGGACGCTCCAGCCGTCCTGACACGGACGAATCCAGTCGCAATCTCATTGGCCGTGGTTCCACCACGGTCGAGCGGAAAACCCCGGCCCTCGGAGATCGTCACCGCCATCAGATCACCTCCCGTGCCATGATTTCCAGCATGGTTCGGTTTTGACGTTCGACGACCGAGGCGATCTCCATTGTGCGGTCACGCCAGACAATCCGAGCCTCGTGGTTCACACCGTCACGAAACCGAATGTGGATCTTGTGGCTGACGATCGCGTTGGCCTGCATCGCCTGCAAGACCTCGCGAGAGTTCATGCCCTCAACGCGAGCCCAGACCGTCGCGAGATCAGCCCAAGTGACGTATGACTCCCCTAGCGTGTTCCGCGTTTCACGCGGCACCTGAATGGTTACTCGCTCGTTGAGTTTGCCGGCATAAACAGCCATTAGCCCACCCAGATCGCGGTGTAACTTCCTGACCCTGACGGTGCCTCAACCGTGACTGTGGACGTAACCGGCAGAACAGCCACGCGGCCAGCGGACACGTCAATAGCCCCAGCCACGCGGAGGACGCTCGTTCCTGTGTTCTTCACGGCCAGCGTAGAAAGGGTGCCGACGCTCGACACGATGGACTCGGCTGCAGTGCCCACTGAGCCCGTGATCGTCTCGCACCCAGCCGGCTCGGCAAACTGATGGTCGTCAACGGTTCCAATTGAAAACGTCGAGCCGTTGGAGTCGTGGAAAACAACGTCAACGTCGACACGGGCCTGGACACTCATCGGTAAACTCCATCGCTGGCATGGGCCATCAGCGTTTCAAATGTGTATGGGACAGGTGCATTCTGGGCGGTCGTGCCGACTGTCACCGGCTCCCTCGTGCTGTACCACAGTCCAATCAGCAGGAGCATCGCGTGCTTGCAGACCGCAGGCACATCAGCCGCGTCGGCATAGCCGGCTGTCCACCGCACCGTGACGCTGTTCTCGTCGCCACGAACGTCAGGCCAGGTGGCTGCGTAGTTGGCGAAGATTCGCCCTGGCGTAGTTCGGTGATCTCGCTGAAAATGGCCCGCATCGCTGGTTAGCGTCTGATCAACGCCGGCTTCGTTGCGGTAGACGACCGTGACGTTAGCGTCGGCCATAGGGCCACGGGGGAGGACGAGCTCGTGCAGCGGGAAGCAATCGTAGCGAGCCTCCCAGACTGTCTGCATTAGAGTCTGGCCCAAGCGATCCTCGACGACCTCGCGGGACACGGTGATCAGTGTATTGATGTAGGCGTCGTCATCGTTGATATCGACACGACAATGTGCCTTCGCATCGGCCAGCGTGACTGGCTCGGTCGACGGCGGCGTATACCGAACGAGAGACCGATACGGCGTGATGCCGGCGGCTGGGGAGTGAGGCGTGACGTAAACAATCGTCGATGGGTAGATCATGCCTTGCGCCTCTTCCTTGGCTTGCTGCTGGTGACTGCCCGCTCAGTCCGCTCTTCAGGCAAGACAGCAGCCTCGACGGCATCCGAATCTGCTGGCTCTAGGGACTCCACGAGACCGCGAGCCTGGAGGATCTTTACCATCGGCGCAGGCCAGTCGAACTCGCTGCCACGACGATATACATCGAAACTCTGTAACACCCTTACTTTCATTGTACCACTCCCCATGAGTCTTCCGGCGGGATGCGATTTGTCCAGAAATCTGTTGGGTGCTGTTGCACCTTGCCGCAACCCGGTGCCCTCGACGGCCATGTAATCATCAACTCCGCGTGACCCACGCTGACCCCAGTTGCCACGCCGAGTTTGCCGCCGGCCTCGTGCAGCTTGTGCCAGAAGTACAGGTCTTCATCCACATGGCCGCCATTCCACTCGCCGTCCTCGTTTGGCTTCGCGAGGAACCAGGGTTTCGGCATCTTTTTTATGATCGAAGTGCGGATGAATGTCAGGCCAAAATGAGCAGTCAGAGCCGGCCGGATCGGCTCAGAGAACCAGCTCTCCTCGACATCGGTCCTTTCGCTGGGCTCCACGCCGGGGTTGGCGAACATGACGCTATTGGCCTCACGCTTCACCTGAAGCGGCGCGATTGCGTCATAACCGGACCACATCAGCAGGGCCAGCAACGCTTCGACGGTTTTGGCGTTAAATACAGTGTCATAGTCGATCGTCAGGATCACGTCGTGATCATCGATCACCTTCTCCATGACACGCTGGAGGCTTTGGCCCCAGTAGGCACCGCAAATTTTGGTTGGTGCGATTCCATGTGGGGCAAGAGCACTTGCCACGCAAAAGAGATTGTCCGTGAACCCCAGCCTGGGGACACTCATTACGGCGGCCACTTTGACGTTCGCCTCAACACTGCCGACTTTGATCAGCACTATTTCGCTCCTAAAGAAAAGGAGCGGGCGCGCGTCGTGCGTCTTTCCCGGCCATCCTGACCTGGCCCGCTACAGACCAACATGGCGATGCCCCGGGGGAGCACGATGCTCCCCCGGGGTCACCTTGCTTACATCAGGATCAGGCAGCGGCGGTCTTGAGAGCCAAGACCGGGCCGGCTTCGCTGTTGCTGCCGAGGCTATGATGTTTCACAACAAATCTCATAGACCCTTGCATGAGCAATTGCTCGGTCGTCGCATAGACCTGATCGTACACCTTCACGCCGAACTCGCGGCGGCTGGCGTAGATCGAGGACAGCCCGAGGTTGCCGAACAGCACCTTCACCACGCCGGCATCAGTGCCGAGCGTGCCGTCCATGACGTGAACCAGCCGAACTGGGTAGCCCAGGAAGGACTGCCCGTCGCTGTTGTTCAAGTCACTGACAGCGTTGCCGCCCAGAGCGTACTTCAGTCGAGCGACCGAAGCGGCGTAGACAGCAGGACTCATGTACCAAGCTGCACCCTGGCGGGCGTAGATTGGCGTCTTACCGATCACGGAGAGGAAGTCATCAACGTCGAGGGTCTCGACTGACGTGTTCCCAGAGGCAGCGTCGATGACGCCGGCAGTGTGAGTGCCGTCGTCGATGGCCTGAGTCAGGCCGGTGATGCTGCCATAACCGCTGGTGCCGTCGCCGTTCCAGCCGGCATCGTCGATCTTGTAGGCCAGCGACTGAGCGAACTCAATCGAGACCTGGTCGGCGATATTGACGTAGCTGGCCGAGTCTTCCAGCACTTCGGACGAAAGACGAGTCGCGACCGCCAATTTGACCGCATTCAGGGTCACCTGGCTGAAGGTCGGCTCGCTTTCCGTGATGGCAGAGCCTTCGCCAACGAAGTAGGCAGTCGTGCCAGAGTTCCGCTTCGGGATGTTCATCACGTCCCGAGCGAGCGTGACTCGCTCGCACGCACCTGGCATGGTGCCGTAGTCTTCGACCAGCCGAATCACGCGGGCAGCGAACTCGTCGGGGACGAGGTAGCCACCAGCCGAATTCGACCCTTCGTTGAGGGCACGGGCTTCCATGCCGTGCTCCCGGCACCACCGAAGGTCGTCCTCACGACGAAACACGGTGCCACGAATCCAGCGACCAACGCGGTAAGCCGACTCAACGTCGTCTGGACCGCCGTTGAACGCTCGGAGTTCGGTGTGGTGCGGAAGCACCTGCCGAACCTCGATCTTCTTTTCGGCCTTCTCTGGTGCCGGGGCGGGAGCGGCAGGCTCGACAACGGCCCGCAGTTCCTTTTCCTTAGCGGCCAGAGTGGCCTCGAAGTCGAGGTCGGCCTTGACGGCGTCGGCCTCGGTGGAGAGGCGGCGAAGTTCAGCGGTCTGATCTTCGTTGCGATCTTCGAGATCGGCGAGGTCGGACATTCGGGCTGCGATTGCAGCAGCACGGTCCTGAAGTCGTTTCAGATTTGCGCCCATTAGGCTTGCTCCTTGAAAAAAAGGTGCCAGCCACGGGCCATACAGCAGCGCAGGGCTGGCGGGTATCGTTCATCCCGCTAGCACACCGCCTCGGGCATCCGCCTCTGGCTCGCGCTGCTCAACACGGAATCCTCCGCGTTGCTTTATATCGTATAGTGTAGCCTATTTAGGCTTAGTCGTGCAACTTAGTCCGCAGGGCAGTCGCCTTGAGAGCGGCAATCTTGCCACGGTAGTCAGGCTCTGGCGTAGCCGGAGCTTCAACAACTGCCTCGACGACTTCAGCGGTCTCGACGACTTCGTCGGCACTTCGCTCGCCGGCACGCTCCAGCTCTGCAACCTTGCGTGCAGCCCAGTTTTTAGCTGCGGTGCCTCCCCATAGTTCTCGCGACACGAAGAAAGGCGAGTAGTCAGGCGGCTGATCCCAGCCGTCAGACTTACTGCCAGCGTCATGCCGCTTGAACCACGCATTCATCTCGACGACCCAGTCGCGGTTCATTTCCTCGCGGCGGGCCAAACGATTGGCACGGGCAACGGTCTCGGGCTTGAGCCCGTCGCCTGACTTGCCTTCTTCGTGCAGTTTTAGCCCACGCTTTGCAGCGTCGGCCATTCCCTGAGTTGGCTTCAGGCTTACTGCACGCTCCTCGGCGTCAGCAGGCTCTTGAGTATCTTCGACCAAAGTTTCATTCGATCGGGCATCGACGGTCTCCTCAGAGATGATTGGGTCTTCAATGTCCTCGTCTTCTGGCTCTGGAGCCCCGGGGTTCTCACACGGGTCGATCTCACCTCGGGCGATCTCCAGGGCACGCTTGCTGACGTATGCCTCAGTGGCCCTGTACGCCGGCTCGTCCACGGGGCCGACATCTCCTAAGAAGGAGAACCCACGGATTTCGCGGATCATCCGACCTTTTTCGTCCTTCCTCCACTTCTCGTGACCTTTTGAAGGGTCGAGACGGAAGGCGAATGAACTTCCTCTCAAATCACCTCTCTCAAGGCTCTGTAAAACGTCCGCATCAGCCGGCTTCGGGTCGATCTCATACCGCAGGCCACGCTCGTCGTGGAACAATCGCACGGTTCCAGATGATGTCCTGCCGAGTAGCCTGTCGTGATTGTAGCGACCAAAGACATCGGGGTTGGTCTTGAGCACTTCGTCGAATGCACCGGGCATGATGCGTTCGACGAACCCGCCGAGGTCTTGGCTATCGGAATCGTAGACGGCAGCGTACCCGCGAATCACGGTGCGGCCGTTTTCATCCTGCTTGACCTCGATGCCAGGTACATCGTTGGTCATACGAATCTCTAATTGGTTCTTGTCGTCCACGCTTCCGTGACCTCCTCATATGGTTTGCCGCTGCGAACGCATTCGAGCAGCAACTCGCGACTCCGATTGATCCATTCTACCACAAAGGTCTCAGTATCCCGATCTGTAGCCTTTCCTGGCGCGTCGAGTTCACGTCGCATCCGAGTTTCGTGTTGTGTGAGCCAGGCTTCGAGTTTGGCTGGTTTATTGCGTCGGTCGAGGATTCCATCGGCCTCGATTGCGGCAAGTCGAGAGAGGGTTGTCTGCCAGAGTGCTTCTGCCGCTCGTCCCTCATCTGCTCCTGTTGCAACTGCTGCGGGCTGGGCCTCCGGTGCTTCCTCGGAAGGCTGCTCCTGGCCCTCGGTTTCCTCGGCTTGCTGCGAGCCCTCGCTGGCCTGCGGCTGGGCTTCGCCTGTCGGCGATTCCGGCGTGAATGCGTCGAGCAGCTGCATATTGACCTGTACGAACCGTTTGTCACCCTTGCCATCCTGTAGGGGGTTGTATCCGATCGCCATTCGCAACTCGTCGACGCTCAGTGCCCCCATATTGAACATCTCGCGGAGGAACTGTGACCTGGCAGCGTAGTCGCCGGCCATCAAGGCGTTCACGTCGAATTCGACGAAATACTCTTGGTCGTCGACCACAAGATCCCGCCGGCAAGCCATCTCCCAACGCCGCAGGTGAGGGATCAGGCTAAAAGTCACAAAGTCGATCGCTCCCTGCTCAACCGTCGAGAACCGGACATTCTCAAGGTTGCCAATCATGTGGCTGGGAACGCGGTAGACGCGGGCGATCTCGTCCAGCTGGAATGCCCGCGTGGCGAGCAGTTCGTTGGTCTGATTGTTGACCCCGCCGTATTCCTTGATATCGGTGCCAAACGGCATGACCGCCGTTTTCGACGATGACGCCGCACCACGGTGAATGCCCTCAAACGACTCGCGGAGTCGCTGCATAGTCTCTGGTTTGAGCGGCTGCGAAGTCGTGATTACGCTGCCCGGCCTGGCTCCATTGCCAAAGAACGCACCAGCGTGCAACTCAGTGGCCCGTGCCAAGGCGATTGCATCGCGACTTAGAGTCGTCGGGACATAGCCCGTGATGCCGTCCTGGGAGAGCCAGCGGATATGGAAGATCTGATCCTGCGAGTAGGAGACAGGGACAGCCTTATCGGGTTCCTGGTAGAGATACCGCAGCCGGCCATTCTCAAGGTACTCGATCTTAACGCGACTTGGGTGCAGCGGAATTAACTCCGAGACGGCACCTCGCCGGCCAGACTTGATCAGAGCGTAGGCGTTACCCCACAGAAGCACCCACGACTGCATCAGCTCGCGAAACTCAAACGAGGTCATCCAGCCATTGGGCTGGTAGGCGAGGATCTCGTTGAGGGGGTGGTCGCTGGCGATTTCCTTGCCGCCGCCTGGCAGCCGCCGCATGAGATGGCACGGCAACTGGGCACATGCCTCGGCCAGAACACGAACACACGACAAGACCGCCGAACACTGAAGCGATGTTTCCGGCGAGACCGAGACTCCCGCGACCGTTCGACGCTGTTCGATAATTTCCTCGAACACGCGGGAAACGCCGGAGCGAAGTTCAACGACATCGTCGATCGTGTTGTTTTCGTCCATTAGATGAGGATGATCTCAGGGTCGATTTCGGGGCCATCAGCCTCAGAAGACGCAAGGCCCAGAGCCATAATGAGTGAGACCGCACCGTCGATTCGGCTCGTCGAGGTGGAGTGCTTCTTGCTGGGCTTGCAGTTGCCGGCATCGTCCACCTTTACCTCGACATTACTCATTTGGAGTGCCAGCAGCGGGTTGTCGCCTGCCCGCATCCGTTCCTGATGCAGAACGGTTGAAAGCAGGTTGGTCGGGGATGTCATCGAGGCGAAGCCCTGCCCAAATGGCTTAACAGGCACGCCTTCGAGACTAAGTTGTGTTGTCAGATGAACGGCATTCCAACGGTCGATAGCTACACCTTTGACGGCATTCTTCTCGCAGACGGAGAGAATGTAGTCGCGAACCACGTCATAGTCGGTAATATCGCCTTCCGTAAGTGTAACATATCCATCCTTCGCCCACTGGAGATATGGCACCCGATCTTCCTTCGATCGCTTCTCGGCGTTCTCCTCGGGGATGAAGAACTGGGCGTGAACATCGTAAGTACCATCCTCATCTGTCCACAGGCAGACCACAGCCGTAGTGTCAAACGTGCTGGCAAGGTCAACGCCGATATAACATGGCCGGTCGCCCGCTGGACGCAGCGGCTTCATGTTGGCCTCGAAGACGCCGTGACGAAGCCACTTGCTGCTGCTCGAGCACCACTGGTTGAGGTGAAGGGTGCGGAAGACTATCTCGTCAGACGGGCTTTCCTTGGCCCTGGTTGACATCTGCTCGAAATATGCGGGTTTCAGCGTGATGCCATAGTTTGGGTTCGCCTTCTTCCATGTTTCCTCGACAAAGATGTCATCATCGGGGTCGGCGGCAAAGATGCACGGCAGGAAGGTCTTGTCTTCGATGAGACCGTCTCGAACCTTAATCGCCCGCTCCCACTCTTTGTGGCACGGCGAGTTCTTGTTTGTACCGGCTGTCGTTACATAAATACCCAGGGGCTGCTTTCGAGATCCAGTACTTGTTTCGAGCACATCGACCAGCTCGCGGTCCTTGAACACATGGAACTCGTCGACCAAGTAACAACTGGCATTGAAGCCGTGCTTGGTTCCCGCCTCGCTGGAGATCGCCTTGATCACCGAGTTTGTCGCGGGGATCACTATCGAGTTGCGGTATATCTTTGAACGCTCAACTAGGCCGGGGCAGGATTCGAGCAGCTGCCGGCTTGCGTCGAACATGAGACCTGCTTGCGCCCTGTCGCCAGCACACATGATTACCTCAGCACCCTCGTCATCGCAGAAACCCATCATCAAGGCCAATGCGGCGCACATCTGAGTCTTACCGTTCTTGCGAGGCAGAGCCAGAAGGCTGCGACGGTACTGTCTCGTGCCGTCAGGGTTCAGCGTGTACAGAAGTTTGTTGAAGTACTCTCGCTGCCACGGCTCCAGCAGGAACTGTTTGCCAGCGAAGTCGCCGCGAGTATGGGCCAGGAGGCCAATGAACTCTTCTGCTTCAACCACTATTACGCTTGGCGAGGACTGCCGCGACGGGGTCGACGACGGTCTTCACAGCCTTGTATCCAAGCCGCGTCCTGTCGGCCGGGGTTAACCCAAGAACGGTTTCCAACTGCCTCAGTTGTTCGTGACACTGGTTGCTCTGAGCCTGCCACTTCGATGGCCGCGAGAAACGCAGTGAGCCATCGGGGGCCAGCACCTCGATGTAACTGTCTGCACCCTTGGCGAGGTACTCCTCGGCCTCACGCCACCGATCCCAGATGGTCGCGTATCGGGTGATGACTTCCATGTCACTTTCGGCCAGGGTTCCCATCTTCTGCATGAACTTGCAGACCTCGGTGAACTTTTTCTGGGCACGTTCTTTAATCCACTCGGGAGGTTCCGGCAGATTCTCGACCATGTCGCCCAATTCTTGGCGATAATTCGCTTCCTTAGACCCACGAAGGGCCAGGATGTGCTTTGGTGTAGGTGCCGGTCCTCTTGCCATGAAACCAGTGTACCAGCGGCAGTTGAGTCAGTGGGAGAGTTGATTCCCTAAACCGCCGAAATGTAAACCCGCCAGCAAAATGGGTACACCCACGCCCGCGTCTCCTGAGTTAGACATGCGGTCTGCTTTTCAGCCGGCCGCCAGCATGGTACCCCCTAGTGGGTCTGTGGTTTTCGTCTCTCAAATACTAAATGTCCGCAAAAATATTTTTGCGGACAATCAAGTTTAGGGTTGGCATTGGCCGATTGGGCTGGTATAGTTTTCGCGTGTGGCCGATTGTCGGCCGGCAAGTGTTCAACCTAAGAAAGAAGAGAGAAGAGAATGCCAGCCATCAAGAAAACCGCCAAGAAAACCGCCACAGTCAGCCGCGCGCAGTGCATGGCATTTGCGCGATTCTGCGCCAACTGTGCCAGCCTCGAGGATGCCGGCCACGCTGCCCGTGTTCTACTCAATACGCTACCGGCCACCACTAAACGCGGGACGTGGCAACATTACCTGCAACGATTTGCAACGTGGGCAGAATCGGGCGGTACGCTGCCGCTGCCGCATTCTATCTTTGCGATGGCTGGCAACGTGAAATTGCCGTTTGTAGCGTTTTCAACTCTGCCCGTTGTCACCTGCCCCGGTGCCGGCGATTGCCTAGAATACTGCTATTCTCTGCGCGCTTGGCGGTACCCTGCCGCATTTTTGCGGCAGGCAATGAATACGCTCCTGCTGAGATTCAAGAAACGGCAGATAGTCGAAGCGTTCAAACGGCTGCCCGAGAACATCACGTTTCGGTTATACGTTGACGGCGATTTCGACAGCATCGAAACACTCGGTTTTTGGATGGGTCTAATCGGGCAACGGCCAGATATAGACGCCTACGGTTATAGTAAATCATGGGAATTATTCCTGGCGTTCCCGGTTTCCCGTTTCCCGTCCAATTACGCGCTGAATATCTCCAGCGGTAGCCGATACGATACCGAACAGGACATACGGCAACGCATGCTGGCGTTGCCAATCACGCGCGGGGAATTCGTGGCGGTAAAATTGAGCCGCAAACACTCGCGCGGGTTCGCAAAATACAAAGAGGCGGACTATCACAGGGATGTTCGCGAATCGGCACAGGCGGAAGGTATAGGCAAGGTGTTCTCTTGCCCGGGCACCTGTGGCGGTTGCACAATGCAAGGCCATGCCTGCGGGGCGGGAGCTCCAGCCAATAGTGGGCGAAAGTTTCTAGTCGAATTGCCGATCGCAATAGGCATACACTAGGCAAACGGCACCACAGGAAAAACACCGGGCAGGCATCCTGTCCGGTGTTTTCATGCGCACACCACAAGCAGGCACCACAGGCAGGCACCACAGGCAGGCACCACAAGCAGGCACCACAGGCA
>WTHB01000034.1 GCA_011523305.1 Planctomycetaceae bacterium
GGTCTACACCACCGCCCCCCAGCAGCCCCGCTGCCACGCCAGCGTCCACCGCCCCGACGGTGGCTGATCCAGCCGCCCCTGCAGAAGGCGGCGTCCCTCTTCCCGACCCACTGCCGGCCTGGAAGCAGGCGGGCGCGACCGTTGGTGGCCTCGCTGTCGACTTTGCTGCAATGGCCGTCGCCGCCACCTGGGAGGACCGGCTCTTGCGGGTTGAACTGCCTGCCACCGGGGCCGCAGCAGCCGCCTTCCTCAGCCGACCAGAGATTGTCTCACAGGTTCAGGCAGCCCTGAGCACCCTGGTCGGCCAGCCGTGCCGCTATAGCGCCGCCTGTCGCGAGTCTGACCCTGCACCGCCCTCCCCGGCCGGTGGCCCAACCGCTCCCCAGGCAACTGCCCCTGATCGCGGGCAACCGCGGGGCGTCTCCGCAGCATCGCTCTTACGGGAAGCGATGGACGACCCCTTTGTCAGCCACGCCCGAACCCTCTTCGATGCAGCGATTCGCAAGGTGGAACCACCGCGGCGGCGGCCCCCCCCACCGGCTGCGCCGGCCTCTGAACCTGACGCCGGACCAACTGCCGACCCAGGAGCCTCGTGATGGCCGCCTCCAGTTCACCGATCAGCCGCCTCATCGACGCCTTCGCGAGTCTGCCGAGCATCGGCCGCAAGAGCGCGGAGCGGCTCGCCTATCACGTGCTGAAGATGCCGCACGACGAAGCCATCGCGTTCTCTGACAGCATCCGCGCAGTCAAAGAAAACCTGCGGCCCTGTACGGTCTGCTTCAATCTCACCGAGTCGGAACGCTGCGACATCTGCACTGACCGGCGGCGCGACCCGAGCCTACTCTGCGTGGTGGAACAGGTTCGTGACCTGCTGGCGATTGAAGCGGCTGGAAGTTTTCGGGGACGCTATCACGTCCTCCAGGGGCGGTTGGCTCCGCTGGAGGGGGTTGGCCCAGAGAACCTCTCGATCGATGCCCTGATCAAGCGGTTGCAGCAGGGTGAAATCCGCGAGGTGATCATGGGGACCACCCCGAATGTCGAAGGCGACGGCACCGCACTGGCGATCGCCTCACGGCTGGCCGGCCTGCCGATCACCATCACCCGGCTGGCTCGCGGCCTAACGGTGGGGGCCTCACTCGAGCAGGCCAATCGCGATATGCTTGCTGATGCAATCGCCAGCCGGCAGCCTTTCTAGCCACCCCAAAAAATCGGCTGCCCTCATCCTGCCCCAGGGAGACCGCCGAAAACCGGTGTCGCTCGGTACCAGCCAGCTCCTCCCGTGGCGTAGGTTCCTTTCAAAACCAGCCCGCTGACCATTCCCGTTCGGCCTTCGGGAACCGCCTCGATGCAGCCCCAGAATGGTATGCTGAACGCGGAGATGGAGCTGAGTTTGATCTTCACGCTGAACAACGAAGAGAAAGCGGATCACCGATGTCGATGAGGATGTCCTTCGGTCAGGAAATGCGAATGGCGCAGAAGCAGGTGCTTGCGCCCCGCATGATCCAATCGATGGAGATCCTGCAGCTCCCACTGATTGCTCTGGAAGAGCGGATCGACCAGGAAATCCAGAACAACGAAACACTGGAACTGGTCGAACCGGAGGCCGAGGCAGACGATGCCGCCGCCGAGCCGCTGCCACAATCGACAGCCGAGCAGCCCCTAGTGGTCGACCAAGACCATGCCAATCAGGCCGACTTTGAGCGGTCGTATGACTGGTCAACCGAATATCCCGATATCGATGAGGATCGGCGACGGCCCTCATCCGGTCGGATGGATGAGGTCTCCGACCGCTATCTCGATGCGATGGCCAACATGGAGGATCGGCCCGAGACCCTCTTTGACCATCTCCACGACCAGCTTGGCAACTACGACCTTTCCCCTGCCGTCAGGCAGGCTGCCGACACGGTGATCTTCAACCTTGATGCCAACGGCTATCTGCCAATGCCCTTGGAAGAACTGGCCGATCCCGTGCCAACCGATGCCGAAGGGCGGCCCACTATCACCGATCCCGAAGCCTTTCAGACGACCCAACGGGAGGCTCTCGAGGCTGGGCTTCAGGTGGTGCAGAGCATGGACCCACCGGGCGTTGGCGGCCGCGACCTCAAAGAGTGCCTGCTGCTCCAGGTCGATGAGCACGCCCCCCACGCCGGTCACCTTCGCCAGCTGATTCGCGACCACCTGGAGAACCTCGCTGCCAACCGGCTGCCTCTGATCGAACGAAAGACCGGCCTGTCGATTGAGGCAATCGAAGCCCTTCGCGATGAACTCCACGGCCTCCAGCCCAAGCCGGGCGCTATCTTCAGCCTGCCGTTCGTGCCGCCGGTCAAACCCGATGTCTACGTTGACCAGCAGCCCGACGGAACCTGGAAGGTCCGTCTCGAGGATGTCGATCTGCCGAGCCTACGGATCAGCCCGACCTATCGGCGGATGCTCCAAGACGCTGACACTAGCCCGGAAACCCGGGACTACATCAAGCGAAAGATCAATTCCGCCCAATGGCTAATCGAAGCCATCGAACAGCGGCGAAGTACCCTCTTGAAGACAGCCCAGGCAATCGTTGACCACCAGACCCGGTTCTTCACTGAGGGCCCTGAAGCCATTGAGCCGCTGAAGATGCAACAAATCGCCGATCGGATCGGCATGCATGTCACCACGGTCAGCCGGGCAGTTGACGACAAGTGGCTGCAGACACCGCGGGGGCTGTTCCCGCTCCGCCGCTTTTTCGTCGGAGGCACCGTCAGCGCCGATGGCGGCGAGGTGGCCTGGGATGCCGTCCGGATGAAGCTGCAGGAAATTGTTCAGGATGAACCCAAAGAAAAGCCCTACAGTGATGATGAACTGGTCGAGGAACTCGCCAAGCAGGGCATCACGGTGGCTCGCCGCACCGTGACCAAGTATCGCAAGGCCATGAACATCCCCAGCTCTCGACAGCGACGTGATTGGAAGT